>JAYVNK010000164.1:0-5358 GCA_043758475.1 Comamonadaceae bacterium
ATCTCCGCCAATTCATCGTCCGGGCCCATCGGCACGCCATCGAGCAGTTGGGCAAGCTGTGCGGTGCGCGCCAGATGCGCCGCCACCGCTTTGGCACGCGGCTCGTCCAACACCAGGCCTTGCAGCGCGGCGCTGGCTTTCACGTAGGCAAGGGCTTGTGTCGCTGGGGTGATTTCTGCATTGGTCATCGCCGCACCTCCCGCTGGAAGATTTCCAGGCTGCGTTTTTTGGTGCTGATGAAGCTGGCCTCAGAGAGTGTCTCGAGCGTGCGCGGGCGCGCGTCGCGGTAGGGCAGTATTTCGGCGATGCGCGTGGGGCGCTTTGTTAGCAGCAGCACCTCATCGGCCAGGTACACCGCTTCTTCCAGGTCGTGTGAGACCAGCAGCATGGTGGTGCCGGTCTGCATGAAAACCTCCTGCAGCTTCTCGCGGATGAACAGCGTCATCTCAAAATCCAGCGCAGAAAACGGCTCGTCCAGAAACAGCACCTCGGGGTTGGGTGCCAGCGAGCGCATGATGGACGCCGTCTGCTGCTGCCCGCCCGACAGCTCATACGGGTAGCGGTTGAGGTCAAACTTCACGTCAAACGAGGCCACCAGCTCGGCCATGCGCCGGTCTACCTCGGCTTTGGATTTGCCTTCGAGCTTGAGCGGGTAGGCGATGTTGTCGATGGTGCGCATCCACGGGAACAGCGCCTCCCGGTAGTTCTGGAACACGTAGCCAATTTTGGTGTCTTTGAGGCTTTTGCCGTCAAACAGAATCTCGCCCGCGTCAATCGGCACCAGCCCGGCAATCATGTTGATCAGCGTGCTTTTGCCGCAACCGTTAGGGCCGAACACCGAGACGATCTTGTGCTTGGGGATGTCGAGGTCAAAGCTCTCATACAGCGGCCAGCCCGCAAAATACTTCGTCAAGCCGCGAATCGTGATGTGCGTTCCCGCTGGGCCTGGTTTGAATGCCGGTACCGGCACATCCGCAGTCACCGGGGCGTTCAAAACCTTACTCATCTTCCACTCCAGTGAACAATGCGTTTTTCGGCCAGCAAAAAGATGACATTCAGCGCATACCCCATCACCCCTGCTGCAAGAATGGCGGCATACATCTCGCGCACGTTCATTACCTGCTGCGAGTTGATGATGCGGTTGCCAAGCCCGCTGTCGGAGCCAATGAACATTTCTGCCACGATCACAATCACCAGCGCCATCGACACAGCCGAGCGCAGGCCCACAAAGCTCGGTTGCAAGCTCTCCCAAAGCAGCACGTCCTTGAAGATTTGCCAATTGGAGGCACCCATCACCCGGGCCGCCATCACACGCTGTTTGCGCGCGTTGATCACGCCGTAAGCGCTGTTGAACACGACGATCAGCAAGGCACCAAAGGCGGCGATGGCCACCTTGTTGACATCCGACACGCCAAAAATCATCAGAAACAGGGGGATCAGCGCTGACGACGGTGTGGAGCGGAAAAAGTCAATCAAAAACTCAACGCTGCGGTAAGCCTTCTCGTTGCTGCCCAGCACCACGCCCAGTGGCACGCCCACGACGGCCGCGATCATGAATGCCTGAAAGGTGCGCCACAGCGTGACCGAGAAATCCTTGAGCAATGGCCCGCCCGCCAGGCCGTTGACCAATGCCGATACGGTGTCAGCCGGTGCAGGCAGCAAAATCGCCTTGACCAGGCCAAACCGCACCACCAAATCCCACACAATGAAGAGCAGCACCGGACCGATGCAGGGCAAAGTGCGACCCCAGTCAAACTTCTTTACCAGCGACCCGGCTTGCGCGGAGTCGGGCGCTGCCCACGGGTCTACTCCGGTGGTGCTGGAGGGGCTGGCGGCGCTCATGCTGCTCACCCCTTGTAGAGCATGGAGTCCACCATCAGACGTGACGCAAACACCCCGCGCTCGGAAAACAGGTCAAAAAACTTCTGGAAATGCCCAATGTCTGCGGGCGTGAATTCGTTGTACATCGTGTACGCCGCCAGCGGCACCTCGCCCGTCAGCGGCCCCTCGATGGCCGTGTAACCCTTCAAGTACTGGCGCGCCTCGACCGCTTTGGTGCGCACATAGGTAACGCCTTTTGCGTAAGCAGCGATGTATTTTTTGGACTCGTCGGGGTATTTTTTGATGAACGTGCTGGTCAGCGCGGCGGAGCCACCAAACCAAGGGGCCATCGGGTCGCCCAGCACGTATTTGGCAATCACACCGGCCTCCAGCACCCGCGTGGTGCCGTTGAGCCGCCCCACGGTGCCGGTCGGCTCCAGGGTGTAGCAGCCGTCGAGCTGGCCCGCCGCCAGCGCTGCCACGTGCTGGCCGATGGGCAGTTCGACCACGGTGGCACCGGTTGCGCCGCTGCGCTCCAATATGGTTTTTGCCAGCGTGACGTTCTGGATGCCGGGGCCGGAACCCACGCGCTTGCCCTTCAGGTCGGCCATGGTTTTGGCGGGACTGGCCACGGGCACGATCACCTCGTCCAGCACATTTTTGACGTTGCTGGGGTTGGAGCAGAAAATCTTGAAGGAGCCCGGCGCGGCAATCTCACCCACTGCAATGTTGCCGGAGCCCGTGCCATTGGCGCAGCCGTCAATGCGCTCGGCCAGCATGCCTTCCATGATCTGCTGGGCACCGGCCAGGCGCAGCACCTCTACATTGACACCCGCGTCCTTGAAATAGCCCAACTCCACAGCGGCATAAAACGGCAGCCCGGCCGCGATGGGCCAGTAGCCGACGCGGATTTTTGGGCCAGTTTGCGCGCGCAGGATCGTGGGGGCACCCGCGATGGCCAGGGTGCCCAGCAAGGTGGCACCTGATGTGAGGATTTTTCTGCGGGATGGCGGCTTGCACTGGGGCGCGCTGGCTGCGGTGCTGGTTGGGGTCAGGCTGCGTTGGGTCATGAACGGCTCCGGGTGAGTAACAAGTGGGTTGACAAGCGGGTTGGTATGGCGGTGACTGTGGTTTTGCTTGATTACGAGCTTTAGTGTGTATGGGTGTGTGAACGAGCCTGCTAGGCGTGAGCCGCTACCTTCAACGACGCGATGTACGCGCGCCAGCCCCCAAAATGCGAGATGTCCTGCGCGCCATGCAGCGCCTGCGCCTCGCACACAAAACCCTGCACCTGGCTGCCGTCCGCCAGCAGCAGCGTGCCGATGCCCAGCGGCGCGGGAATCAGCGCAACAAAAGAGCCATAGTGTTCAATCGGCATGTCCCACACCTCCAGCGCGATGCGCGTCCCCGCCCCCGACGCCACACGTAGCAAGCCCGGCTTGGGTGGCACTGTTTCGGGCAGGGCAAACAGTTGGTAATCAGGTGCCGTCTCTGTGGTCGTAGCGAGCTTGGCTTGGCGCTCTGTCAACTGCGCGTTGAGCGGCATGCCGGACAGGTGAGCGCCAACAACGGCGACCTTGACCGTTGCCGACAGCGCTGTATTTGTCGTTGAAGATGCCGTCAGATTGCCTGGTACCACATTACTTGACACGGCCGCTTGCGACTTGATGCCCGGCAACGCCTCTAGCGCAGGCAGCGGCAGAACAATCGCACCTTGAAGTAGCCCGGTGGCGTGGTGGTACCTCTGCCCCAATTCGGCCAGTTGCCAGTCGCTGCCGCAACGGCCGATCAGCGTGATGCCAAACGGCAGGCCGTCAGGGCGGATGCTGCTTGGCACCGAGATGGCGGCGTAGTCCAGCAGGTTGACGAAGTTGGTGTACGCGCCCAGGTTGCGGTTCAGCACGACCGGGTCGGCCAGCATTTGGGCAATGGTGTAGTGCGTGGGTGCAGTGGGCACCAGCAGCACGTCGATACGGTCCCACATTGGGGCGGCTTGCTGGCCAAAGGCGCGCAACTTGACCTGGGCGTCAAACAGGTCGGCCGCGCTGTAGTTGCGCCCACCGGCCAGGATGCTGCGCACGGGCTCAATCACCTCATCGGCATGTGAATCGAAAAAGCTGCGTACAGCAGCGTAGCGTTCTGCCACCAAGGCGCTGTCGTACAGCAGCAGGGCGGCACCGGCCAGCGGCGCGTAGTCGATGGTGACAGGCGTGCCGCCGAGTTCGCACAGCTTATGCACGGCCTGATGAAACGCCGCCTCGGCCAAGTCGTCACCAAAAAACGGCAGCGCTGACGAGCCCTCAAAAGGCACGCCAAAGCGAAAGCGCGCGGGCCACGGCGTGGCGGCCAGCGTCAGGCGGCGTGAAAACGGGTCTAGCGGGTCGTAGCCCGCAGCGGCTTGCAGCACGCGGGCGGCAACGCCAACCGTGCGGGCGAAGATGGAAACACAGTCCACACTTTGCGCAGCCGGCACCACGCCGCGCGTGCTGACCAGGCCCTTGGACGGCTTGATGCCCACAATATTGTTCAGCCCGGCTGGCACCCGGCCTGACCCTGCGGTGTCAGTGCCCAGCGCAAAATCCACCTGGCCCGTGGCCACCACATAAGCCGAGCCCGCGCTGGAGCCGCCCGACACATAGGCCGCGTTAAATGCGTTGGGCACCGCGCCATACGGCGAGCGCGTGCCGTTGAGCCCGCAGGCAAACTGGTCCAGATTGGTCTTGCCCAAGAGCGACGCACCAGCTTCGAGCAGTTTTTGCACCACGCTCGCGTGTGCTTGGGGTGCGTAGGCGAAGGCCGGGCAGGCCGCCGTGGTGGGCAGTCCAATGCAGTCGATGTTGTCCTTGATGGCAAAGCGCAGGCCTGCCAGCGGGCCATCTTGACCCCTTGCGGCCAGGGTCAACGGCTCGGCGTAGCACGATAGCCAGGCATGCGCGGCGACCGTTGGGGCATCCCGGTTTTCCGGCGGCACCTGCTTCTCAGCATCATGATCTGGGTTCGAGCTTCGCACCATTTCTGAGCATCCAATCTTGTATCCAAGTTTGGATGCAATGAACGTGCCATGTAGGCCCGAAATTAACGGGCATGTGGTAATCAGCTTTGGCAGGTGGCGTTTTTCAGCGGAGTCAATACGATAAATAGGGCTATAGCCCCTGTCCCTTCTGAATAGTTAGCTATTTTATATATAGCATTAAATGTAATGTGCACTGGTTCAATTCGCCTGAGCTGTTTCCCCATCGATGTAGTACCAGCGCCCGTCTTCGCGCACAAACCGGCTGGTCTCATGCATGCGCTGGGCCCGTCCGCTGCCGTCGCGCAGACGGGCCACAAACTCCACCACGCCTGCGTCCCCGGCAGACTGCGCATGCAGCACCTGCAGCCCCAGCCATTTGACGGGCGACAGCTCCAGGTCGCCTGGCGAGGTCGATGGATGCCAGGTCGCCAGCAGGTACTCAATCTGGCCCAGCACATAAGCGCTGTAGCGCGAGCGCATCAGCGCTTCGGGGGTGGGGGCATGATGGCGATCGTTCAAGTTGG
>JAYVNK010000165.1:0-15791 GCA_043758475.1 Comamonadaceae bacterium
CCATCATGCAAAAGGAGGATGGCCCCGGCCCGCAGATCCCGCTGCAGGCTTTTTTGGACACGCGTTGCGTCGCCTATCCGGGTGTCGAAACCGCGTGCCGACCAGCTAGCGAGACGCAGCCCCAGCCGCGCCAGCACCGGATCCAGAAACGGATTGCGCAGGCCAGCCGGTGCCCTGAAAAACACGGGCACCTGCCCGCATACGCTGCTGAGCGTGTCCTGGGCAGCTTGCAGTTCACGCCGGAGGCGGCCCTGGCCCATCAGGGAAAAAGTGTGCCGGTGCTGCTGGCTGTGGTTTTCAACCGCGTGGCCACGGAGGACGATCTCGCGGCACAGCTTTGGATGCCGGGCGGCTTGCTCCCCGATACAGAAAAAAGTGGCGTGAACCCCATGTTGGTCAAGCAGGTCCAACACTTGAGGGGTGACCAGCGGATCAGGCCCATCGTCAATGGTCAGGGCGATCTCATTCCTGGCGGTGGAAGCGGCCGGCAGCCGGGTCCAGTTGGGTCCCAGCCAGCGGCTGCGTGGCCACAGCCCTGCTGCTGTGATGACAAGGTGGTTGGCGACAACGGCACCCAGGGCCCAGCGCCAATGCGCAGGGGCAAGCGCAAGCGCAGCCAGCGCCAGCAGATGCAGCGCCACGGAGGCGCGAATCAGTGGCGGAGGGTGCCAGTGCGCGTCAGGCATGGGCCGGCCGGGCAAAAATCGCTGAATACAGCAGCACCAGAATGACGCCAGGTGCCACCGTGACGCCCATTGCGTGCAACAGGGTGACATCTGAAAACGCCAGCACGCCAAAACCTGCGACCGTAGTGAGATTTGCAAACAGCATGGAAGCGAGCGTGCTGGGTGAGATGGACGAGTCTGAGCGAGGGCGGTCAAAAAACAGGGCGTAATTGGAACCAATCGCAACCACCAGCAGCAGGCTGACAAGGTGCAGGATGATCAGCGGCTGGCCCATCACGGCCAGCCCAGCCGTGACGGTGATTACCGCCGCCGCCAGCGGGGCGATGATGCGAAGGACCCGCTCCGGTGAGCGAAAAACCGCCAGCAGCAGCGCGACAATGGCAACCAGCCCGCCCAATGACAGCGCGGTGGCCTCTTGCAGGTAGCCCGCATACAGCCGGTCGGATTCGGTCTTCATGTCCACAAACACCACATTTGGCAAATTCATCCCCGCAAGGGCAGCGCGAATTTTGTCGGCGTTGATGCTGGCACCCAGTGGGGCCGTCAGCGGCAGCAAGGCGCTCCATTGGCCATTCTGCTCCACCAGCAAGGCCTGCATGGCCATTGCCATGGACGTATTGTCCAGATCCTTCGCCTGCAGCAAGGCTTGGGCCCGCGCCGCAGCCGCGTCCTGCATAAACGGGGCAAACAAAGGGGCTGCAACCGGCAGCCCATTTACCGCTTGGGCGAGAGTGGATTGAAGGACGTCAGTCGCAGGCAGGCTGGCCTGCCTGGCGCGCTGGGTTGCGCTGCTCGGGAGATACCGGCTGGGGCTCTCGAATCCCGCGAGTTCGCCTTGGTCAACCTGCGTTTGCAACAGCGCTGAGACCTGTTCCGCCGAACGCAATGCCGCTTCCATGTTCGGGCTGGCCACGACCACGACGTAGCGCACATCGGGTGCGCCCATGTCGGCGCGCAGCCGTGCATCCAGGGCCACGTCAGCCTGTGACACCGGGCTCAGGGAAGAAATTTTGTCGCTCCAAAGTGTCGTCCGGTTCTGCACCAGCACGGCACTGCTTGCCAGCAGGAGCGCCGCCGCTGCCCAGCGCAGCATGCTGGCGCGCTGCATACAGCGCAGCAAAATGGCTCCGACGGCTGAGACATCACGGATGCGGAACTTTGCCGGCAGCAAATGCGGCAGCACATAACGCGTCACGGCCGCTGCCGTGAGCAGCCCTGAAATCGCGTACGCGCCAAGTTGGGCCAGCCCGGGAAAGCCCGACAGCAGCAGCGACGCGAACCCGAAGATCGACGTCAGTACGCCCAGGCGCACAGTCGGCCAGAACCGGGCAACCCAATTTTGCTGGCCCACCCCGCCCTGCTCTGATTGCACAAACAGATAGATGGAGTAGTCCACCGCTTCTCCGATCAGGGCCGTGCCAAACCCCAAGGTTATGCCATGCACTGCGCCAAACCCCAAGCTTACCGCTGCAATGCCGGCCAGCGCGCCGCTTGCAACGGGCAGCAACCCCAAAAGCAGCGCGGTCAAGGAGCGGTAGACCAGCAACAGCAGCGTTGCTATCAGCGCGACACCGATCAGCGACAGGCGGCCAACCTGTTTTTCGATGGTGTTGCGAGATGTGACCGAAAACACCCCCGGGCCGGTCATTGCCAGTTTGGCCGATGCCGGGCTGCCTGGGGCTGCGCCAGAGGACCCCAGGGCGTCGTCAAAAGCCCGCTGGATGGCTGCCATGGCCGCCTGCTGGGCGTCGGTGTCTGACCCTGCTGCACGGGTCTGTGCCAGCAACAAGGCACGCTGGCCGTCACGCGATGCCCAGGCACCGTCAACCAGGGCGGGCTGGCTGCTGCTGGCCAACTGGTCGAGCAATTGCAGCATTTCACCGGTTGGATCGCGCGGCAGCATCGACTTTGCCAGCAGCCCTGCAGGCGAGGCCAGCAGGTCGATGCTGTCGTTCAAGGCGGCATGCAGGCCGTCTGGCGTAAAACGCTGCGGTGTGACAGAGGGGCTGAGCAGATAACGGTTGTTGAAGAGGAAGTTGCGGTCGCGCTCGGCGTACACAGGCTCGCCATTGTTCACGGTGACAAACGCAGTGTTGGTACGCAGCCGCCCGGCCATGGCCCGGGACAGCCTGGCCCGCGTGGGTGGGTCCGTGCCTTCAATGCCGACCAGAATGAGCCGCGAGGCCAGCCCGTCGCGCAACTGGTTCATCAGCAGTTGCTGCTCGGGCGTGGGTGTGCGCGGCAAAAATGCCGACAGGTCATTGGTGAACTGGGCGCGGCCAATGACAATGCCGCACAGCAGCAGGGCCAGGAGCCAAATCCCCACGGGAAACCAGCGGCGCTGCAAGCCTGGAGGCATCGACTGCTGCATCATGGTCCGGACAGCTTCTCAATCACCATCACAGAGCGGTCCTTGTCGGTCTGCTCGATCTCAATGGACTTGACATCGGCGTGGCTGCCGCCAATGCGGATGCGCTGCACAAGCGCCTGCATTTTGGGCTCAACTGGCCGCAGGTTCAGCGTCCATCCCTCCTGGGAGCCTTCCAGGTCCAGGATGTAAATGCGCTGAAGTGCTGCCGCATCACCCGCCAGCGTGCCGCGTATGCTCTCGGTAAAAGCCACCAGTTCCGGGTAATCCTGCAGCCTCAATACGTTGCGGCGCCTGCCGCGCTCAACCGTCACGGTGCCGTTTTCAATCAGGATGGACTCAGCCCTGGGTTTGAAAGTGCGTTTTTCCAGCCGGCCAGGCGCGGTAAAAAGCAGCTCGCCCGATGATTCCACCGGCTTGTCGAGCATGGCAATGTATTTGGTCTCGACAAAGCTCGCGCGGCCCGACTTGTTCTGGGCCAGTCCCTGCATCAATTGGGTGACATCCCAGGCGGCCTGCGCCGATGCGCTGCATACGCCAAAAAGCAGCGCCAGTCCTGCCAACACGGCGGTTTTCAAGGGTTGCATCAGCAGTTGGCGCGCAGCTTTCATGTGGCAGATGTCAGCTTGCAACAGGTGCCTTGCCCGTTTGCCAGAAGTCAAAAAAATTAAACCAGTTGAAGGGTGCGGCCCTGCAGTGCTGCTCCAGAAGTTGCGCGTAGCGCACCATGGCAGTTTGGACTGCAGCGTCACGTCCACCGGCCTTGATGTCAGAGAAATCGGCGAGCACCTCAAAATGGATGTCGTACCGGTTGCCGCCACCATACAGGCCCACCATGAACAGGACGGGCCGCCGCAAAATTGCCGCCATCCGGAACGGACCCACCGGAAATTCAGCCAGCTTGCCCAGAAACATGATGGGACGGGTGGTGTCGGTGTTCAGGCGCCGGTCTGCCAGCATGCCAACAACGCTGCCGCTCTCCAGCAGTTCATGCACTTTGAGCATCGAATCGGTGTGACCCAGCGCCACGATGTCCTGCTGCGCTGCCGGATTGATGGCACGCAGGGCGGCGTTCAGTTTGCGTGCATTTTCTTCATACATCACCATCGCGACGCGCAGGCCGGGTTGCTGGCGACCGACTGCGCGCAGCACCTCAAAGCTGCCAAAGTGCGCTCCCATCAAGAAAACGCCTTTTTGCGCCGCGTTCAGTTCAGCAACCAGATGGTCTTGGTGAACGTGGATCTCGAACAGGTTGAAGCGGTCGTTGATCAGGTAAACCCGGTCGTGAATGGTGGATGCAAAGCTCAAAAAATGACGGAATACAAGCCGCCAGCCGATTCGCGACGGGTGGGATGTGTCTTGCACCCGGCGCAGGTAATCTGTAGAGGCACGGCGCGCGGGCGCGTTGGCAACATAAAAATAGGCCGCGATGCCATACAGCACACATCGGCCCGCACGTCGGCCAAGGCGCAGGGAAATCCAGGTCATGACACGCAGCATCAGCATGTTGCTGCGCTCGGGGCGCGTCTCCCAGGCGTGAGGCCCATCTGCGCTGCGATTGGGCTGGCTCATGGCCCGACTTCCAGGACAAACGTGCCGGTGGCGATCTGGCGCCCTTGGCAGGTGATGTCAAAGCGGGTGGGAGATTGCGCGCTGCCTGTGCAGGAAATCGACAGTGTTTCGCCAGGCTGTACAGCACTGAGAAATTTGACAGATGCAATATGGCAATGCGCCATTGGCCGGTCTGCCGGCGTGTCTGTGGGCTCGTTTGCCGACAGGTGGGCCGCCCCCTCGGTGGAAGCACGCTTTGCATTCAGAGCAGCATGCAAAACCTCATCCAGCAACAATGCGCCCGGCACAATCGGCCTGCCGGGAAAATGGCCGGCAAACACCGGGTGATCTGCAGCAAACGTCACCGAAGTTTCAACCCGCATGCAAGCCGCCTTGCTTGCCCAAATGCGCCAAGTGCACGTCGGCCAGCGACTGCAATGCTTCGCGTGGCAGCTTGCCGGTGCTGTTGCGCGGCAAGGACTCCAGCAGCACCAGGGGACGCGGCATGAAGGCGCTGCCAATGCGGGTTTTCAGCGCTGACTTGAGCGCGTGGCGGGTCAGGCCCGGCGCGACGGCAAAGGCCATCAGGCGCAACACTTTGCCGCTCTGGCTGTCATCGGGCATGAAAAACGCACCGTCTTGTACGCCGTCAATACTGCAAAGCTGGTGGTTCAAATGGGCCAGAGAGTTGCTTTTACCGGCAATGTTGATTCGGTCTGCCAATCGGCCGTGCAGCAAAAACCGGCGACTGTCGATGCGCTCCAGCACATCGTTCATGGGCATCTCAAGCGTCACGTGTCCGCCGCCAGCCCAGATTCGGCCATCACGCTCCGTCAGGGTGACGTCCGGGAACAGTTCCCATTCAGGCGCGGCGGCGGTCCGCCTTGAGGCGATCTGCCCGGTTTCAGTGGCCCCGTAGATCTCGAACAGGTGTGCCGCAAAACGGGTCTCGCATTGCTGCGCCAGTTGCGCTGACATCGGAGCCGTAGCCGAAAGAAGCAAGTCCAGGGCGGGAAGTTCGACGCCGGAGTCCAGCAGCACCCGCAGATGCATTGGCGTGGTGACCAGCATGCGCGGCCGGGGGATGGCGCGAATGGCATTGGCAATGTCTGCCGCAAAGAAGGGTTGTCCGGCGTGAATTGCTCCACCACTGTGCAGCGCCATCAGCAGTGTTGACTCAAATCCATACATATGTTGCGGCGGCACCGTGCCCACGATGTTGCAGGGCCGCTCATTGCACAGACCCAGCCGCTGCGCCTCTGCTCGCGCGCTTTGCACCAGTGAGCCCCAGGTCTTGCGGTGCGCCTGCGGCAGCCCGGTGGAGCCAGATGTGAATACGTCGGCCACTGGCTGGTCGGCGGGAATCATGGGGACCTCAAACGTCCCGGACGGGCCAGCGTCCAACAGTGGGTGGGCAAATGCATCCTGATACGCGAAGCCCGGCAGGTCGATTTGATGCGGAGAGTCGAACAGGCAAAACACATCGGGATTGATGGCCTTCAGTTGGCTCATCATGTCCGGGGTGTGGGTGGGCGGAAGGAGGCTGATCTTGCCCGTCAGCAGCGCGGCCCCCAGACCCACCGTGAAGTGGTAGCGGTCACTGCAGGCATTGAGCATGTGCATGCCAGTGGGCAGCGCCGCCGCCAGACGGTGGACATCCACCAGAAACTGCCGAACGGCAATGGTTTTACCCTGCTGCAATGCCAGCATGTCGTCAGCACGGCGGTGCGAGACGAGGGGATAGTATTTCATGCAGGGCTCATGCAGGGCTGTTGGCGCGCAGCTGGTTTGGCTCCAGGCGCTTCAGGACGCAGGGGGCACCGGGCCGGGACTGGCTTGCAGGTACGCGCGAATCGCCTGCAACGGGCCAGTCCGCTCAGACGGCGCAAGCAGGCACAGGCGCAGGCCGTACTCTGCGACAAACATCAGGACCAGCAGCGGCAGGCCCAACAGGTTGGCGAAGACAGACCAGACGGTGACCGGTGCCAGCCAGAACAGCAAGAGTGAAGCAGCCGCCATGGCGCTGAAATACAGGCTCCAGGCCCAGGTGACTTGGCGGGTGTAGCGGGCCAATGCGGGCGAGAGCTGCCCATGCACCATCGCTGCCAGACGCGACACCAAGGGAATCTGGCCGGTGCGCAAGGTGGCGCCAAACGCCAGGCCAAGCAGGGCTTGCATGCCCACGTGCTGCAGCAAAAAAACCAAGTTGTAGTGTTGCACCAGCCAGTCGGTGCCAAAGTACATGGCAACGCACCCAGCCAGGCACAGAAGCAGCATCCAGCGCCGGTGCGCCGAGCGCCAGGCCAGCGCCAAGGACAACGCGACCAGCGGCGCCATGGCCAAAGACGCGTCCATCAGGTCCGGGCTGGGGTCTGCTGCCGCAAGATGGGCCAGCAGCCCATAGCCCACACACACAGCCCCGATGCCAGCCCAGCGGGTGCAGCCCAGCAATGTTGCGGTCAAATTGGATTTCACCTGGTTCGCTGCTGCGCAATGTGGTTGCCCAGGCTGCGCAGTGATTGAAAAATGGAGGTGTTGTCTTCCTGGTCGGCGCGCAGCTGCAGGCCGTAGCGTTTGGAGACGACCAGTGCGATCTCCAGGATGTCGATGGAGTCCAGGCCCAGTCCATCGCCGTACAGCGGATCGTCCGTCTGAATATCGGCCGCTGCAGTTTCCAGGTTCAACGATGAAACCACCAGTTCTGCGACTTCCCGCAACAAGGCCGCATCAGCCGCAGGCGTGTTGTGCGGTGGTGAAGACGGCTCAGGCAGCGTAGACATGGACATGGGAATGATTTTTAGGGTCGGTGACGTCACGATGGTAACTGACGTTTTTACCCAGAATGCCTGGGGCGGTGATCGCGTTCGGGCCATGCCTCCGGGCGGTAGACGAAACTGTCACCGACTGTATCGTGCCGCGTCGCTCAAAAAATCTAAAAATATAAATACAATAGCATACTATTTAAACAGGACGAGGGCTACAGCCGATTTTCCTTGCTAATTTTCGCATTTTTCCGTAAACTCACCTGCTGGCGGCAACTGGTGTTGATTACTGTCAATTCGGCCAGGGTTTCGTCAATTTGAGCGCGCTTCTGCGTTAGTTCTTCAATCGCGGTGTCTGTGCGGGCAATCACGTAGGCTAGCTGTTGCACGCGGCCTTCGCCGTGGTCGCCGTACAAATCCAGGTAGCGCTTGATTTCTGACAGTGGCGACCCGATGGCCTTGGCGCGGAGAATCAGCGTCAGCCGGGCACGGTCGCGCCGGGTGTAGACCCGCGCACCGCCGACGCGCCGGGGCGACAGCAGCCCCTTGTCTTCATAAAAGCGCAAGGCCCGAAGCGTAACGCCAAACTCAGCGCACAGCTCGGCGATGCCAAAAAGCTCGGTGCCGGCCTCATCGCGGTGCGAGTCAACAAATGCCTGCGCGTCTGACCGGGCGGCGTTTAACGGCATGTCGCGGCTCATTTGATGCGGCTGGCTTGACCTTGGCCTCAGACAACGCGTTGCAACTTCATGGCGATGCTCATGTCGCCCGACACTTTGAGCTTGCCGCCCATGAAGCCCGTCACCGAGTCCAGCTCGCCCGCCAGCATGGCGTTGAGGTTGTCCAGTGTGATGGCGACGGTGCAATCGGCCTCGCCAGTCGAGTTGCTGACAGTGTTGGGCGTTGATTTGCCGTCGATGAAAATGCAGCCGCCGTCGCCGCAGTCAAACTTCAGGGTGGCGTCCAGGCCGCTGTCTGCTCCTACTTTGCTGCGGTTGGCTTGGGTGCATGCGTCCAGATTCATGTCGAGGTATTTTCAGGAATGAGGGTGTCAGGGTGGGCCAGGCCGTCGCGCAAATGCAGCGCAACATGGGCACGATGCTAGCAGTGCAACCAGCCGCCCAACATGGGAAAAACACCTATACGGAATTTGGTTGACGTTAACGTTACCCTGGCGTTTAATTTGATGTAATACAGGACCGTGCCCACGCCCGCTTTGCGCTCCACACTCAATGCCAGATCCGACGCTTTTGCAGCCAATGCCCGGCGCATGGGGGGACTGCTGGGCGAGGTGCAGCGGCTTGAGAATGTTGTCATTGCCGAATCGCAGTCCAAGCGCGCCAAGTTTGAGGGGCGCGGCCAGCTGCTGCCGCGCGAGCGTGTGGCCCGCCTGCTGGACCGGGGTTCGTCCTTTCTTGAGTTGAGCCGCCTGGCCGGGCTCAACATGCTGAGTTGATCGCCGAAGCTGCTGCTGTTTTTTCAAATGCAGCGCAAGGACATGAGGGGCAGGAGGGCATTGCCGCCTTTCTGCAAAAGCGGAAACCCAGGTGGGCGCCCGCATGAGTTTCTCGAAAATCCTCATTGCCAACCGGGGCGAAATCGCGTGTCGCGTGATGCGCACCGCGCGCCGCCTGGGTTACCAGACGGTGGCGGTTTTCAGTGACGCCGACCGTGCCTCGCCGCATGTAGCTCTGGCAGATGAAGCGGTGCACATCGGCGCTACACCCGCTGCGGAGTCGTACCTGTCGGTCAACGCGATATTGGTAGCGGCGCGTAAATCGGATGCAGATGCCGTTCACCCAGGGTACGGGTTTTTGAGCGAGAACGCAGGCTTTGCGCAGGCCTGCCTGGATGCCGGGTTAGTCTTCATCGGCCCGCCGCCCGCTGCCATTGAGGCCATGGGTAACAAAGCATTGGCCAAGTGCCGCATGCTGGCAGCCGGTGTGCCCTGCGCCTCAGGCTATTTGGGTGAAGACCAGAGCGACCAGCGGTTGACGCAAGAGGCATTGATTTTAGGCTTTCCGCTGCTGGTCAAGGCCGTCGCGGCATGCGCCTGGTGCGCCAGGCCAGCGAGATTGAGCAGGCCCTGGCGGGTGCGCGGCGTGAAGCACAAAGCGCTTTTGGCAACGGCACCTTGATGCTGGAGCGTTTGATTGACGAGGGCCGCAACATCGAGATACAGGTTTTTGCCGATGCCCATGGCAACGCGGTACACATGGGCGAGCGCGACTGCACGGCCCAGCGCAGACGGCAAAAAGTGATCGAGGAAGCGCCGTCGTCCGTGGTCAGCCCGGCCATGCGCGAGGCGATGGGCCGCGATGCGGTGGCTGCTGCATTGGCGGTGGGCTACCGGGGCGCAGGCACGGTGGAATTCATCGTGGACGCCGATTTAAAGCACTTTTTCCTGGAGATGAACACACGTCTGCAAGTGGAGCACCCGGTGACGGAGATGATCACGGGGTTTGATCTGGTGGAGTGGCAGCTTCGTGTGGCGGCGGGCGAGCCGTTGCCCGCGCGCCAGTCCGACATCACACTGACGGGCCACGCCATCGAGGCCAGGCTGTACGCGGAAGACCCCTACAACGGTTTCGCCCCGCAGACCGGCCCAGTGCTGTGGTGGCGCCCGCAGGCGGCTGTGCAAGGCGGTGCGCGGATTGACGATGGCATTCTGGAAGGCGGCGTGGTCTCGCCCTTCTACGACCCCATGATGGCCAAAATTATTGTTCATGGCAAAGACCGAAATGAAGCTATTCGCCGCTTGCGCATGGCATTGGCCGATGCACCGCTGCTGGGTCTGCGGGACAACGGCCGGTTTTTGTCCGACCTTGTTGACCATGCGACGTTTCGAGGTGCCGCCATGACCACGGCGCTGATTGACCAATGGCAGGAGCATGGCGAGCCACTTTTGACCCGCCCCGTGCCTGATGACACCACATGGTGCCTCGCCGCTGCGGTTTTTGCATTGCAAGGCGGCATGGGCTGGCGGCCCAACAGCGTTGCGGCCTATGACGTGCCGTTGAGTTGCGACGGCATTGTCCGCGTGATGCGCATCTGCCCTGATCATCTGGGACGGGTTGTGGTTATCGCTGGTCAAGCTGGCAGCACCATCAGAATGGCTGAAACGGATGGGATGACGTACCTGCGCGAGCATGGCAAGGCCAAAATTCGTTTTGAAATTGACGGTGTCACCCGCAAAGCCGTGATGGCCATGACGCCCGCCGGGCTGCATCTGGCATGCAACGGCGCATCCTTTGAATTCAACGAGGTGTCAGCCCGCCCCGACCGTCAACAAGTGCAAGACGCGCGGCGCGCTTGTGCCCCGGTGGCGGGCAAAGTCACGCAGGTGCAAGTAACCCCGGGGGCCAGCGTGATCGAAGGGCAAGCGCTGGTCTGTGTGGAGGCCATGAAGATGGAAATGTGGGTGGCGGCGCAAGCCCCTGGCACCGTGAAGGCTGTGCATGTACGCGTGGGCGACCAGGTGGAATCAGGTGCGCTGCTGGTGGAAATTGAAATCGACAATACAAAGGAGCCATGATGGACAAAGCCATATTGACGTGCGCGCTGACCAACCCCAAGCAGCATCCGGTGCCCGTCACGCCTGCCCAAATGGCGGCCGAAGCGCGGGATGCCTTTAACGCGGGCGCGTCCATCATGCATGTGCATTTGCGAATGCAGCAAGACGGCATGGGGCACATGCCGTCGTGGGACCCAGACGTTGCAGAAGAAGTTGTCAACGCGATTCGCGAGGCCTGCCGGGGCGTCATCATCAACCTCACCACGGGGGTCGTGGGCAAAGACATTGCAGGGCCGCTGGCCTGCATACGCCGTGTCAAACCCGAAATTGCCGCCTGCAATGCCGGCAGCCTGAACTACCTCAAAATCAAGGAAGACGGGCAGTGGGCCTGGCCACCCATGGTTTTTGACAACCCGGTGGCCAAGGTGCAGCAGTACCTGGATGTGATGCAGGAATGCGGCGTGCACCCCGAGTTTGAATGCTTTGACGTAGGCATCGTCCGCTCGGTCAGCATGCACCTGAAAGCGGGCATGCTGAAGCCAGGCATGGGCTGCGCTGAATACAACCTGGTGATGGGCGTGGCGTCCGGCATGCCGTGCGATGCTGATTTGCTGGTCCTGTTGCCCCGCTGGATGGCCGCGGACAGCATCTGGCAATCTACCCTGATTGGCCGTGCGGAAATCTGGCCAGTGCACCAGAAAACCGCAGAGTTGGGCGGCATGCTTCGCACCGGTCTGGAAGACACTTTTTACCTGCCCGATGGTGCGCGCGCCAGCGGCAATGGCGCGCTGATCACGGCTTTGGCGCTATGCGCAATGCGGGCTGGGCGTTCGGTTGCCAGCCCTAACGAAGCGAGGGCACTGCTGGGGCTTAGCGGCTGACTTTAGGTTCAAGCCCGTGCTAGAATGCGAGGCGTTGCGGCTGTAGCTCAGTTGGATAGAGTACTTGGCTACGAACCAAGGGGTCGTGGGTTCAATTCCTGCCAGCCGCACCAAAATTGACGAGGGTTAGTAGCGTAGTAGCTACTAACCCTTTTGTCTTTTTGAGGTCTGAGGGGTAAACCGTAAATACCCACGAAGCGAGCCCCAATTGAATGCTTCGTCACCCCTAACAAACTCGACTTTCCGAATGGAACGGGTGTTCTGTGTCATACGCCATCGCCATTGGAGCGTTGGTGTTGAAAAAATCCCAGTCGTAGGCAGCAAGAGCGCCAACAGCTGGCGCAAGGCAAATCCACAAGAGGCGCAAGACAGAGGAATCGTCAATCGAAATCGCACCAACAGCCGTCCAGGGATCGTGAGGCATGACCATGCGGGCAGCTTGGGCGGCCACTTCGGTGGCCGCCGAGATTCGCACGTGCTCGCGGAAGGACAAGGTTTGCATCAGCAGTCCGTCGCGCCCGATCGCCTCGACATGCCCAGCGCGTGCAATGAGCGTCACCTCATGTCCAGCACGCGCGAGCATCCCGCCGAAGTAGCAGCCGACTGCGCCGGCCCCCATTACCGCGATCCTCATGTGCGTGCACCCGCCGGAACTGCACGCACTATCCGGCTCCGATCTGTGGATGCGCTGGTCTGCGCGTTGTTGTCTGCGCTCCTCATGCGGGAGGTGCCGCCCCTTCCAGCAGGATCATGTTCGAATTGGACGAGAGCTGGCGCAACCGCCGCGCGGGGGCGTACTCCGGTGAGTCGATCCAGGCCTGCGCCTGATCCATACTGGGGAACTCGAGGATCACCAGACGGCCCGGAGACCACACGCCCTCGAGCGTCATGGTGCGCCCGCCGCGGGCGAGAAACTTGCCGCCGTACTTTGCCACAGTGGGGGGTGGGGGCCGACAGCTTTTTGTAGTCCTTGAACAGCTGCGGGTTCGTCACTTCGATGTCGTTGACAACATATGCAGGCATCGCGTTTCTACCGGTTTCAGTCTGCCTGGCGCCGGATGCGCCGCGGCGATTGGCCACCCTTCAATCGAGCCTGACATTGGCAGCCTTGACAATCTCGCCGGCCTTGCGCCTCTCCTGTTTCATGAACTCGTCGTAGTCGTGGGGTCCCATGCCACTGGGCTGCAGCCCTTGCGCGGCCCAGGCTTCGCTCACCGTGGGCGACTTCACCAGCGTGAGAATCTCCGCGTAGAGCTTATTGACAATTTCATCGGGTGTGCGGGCGGGCGCAAGGATGCCGTACCAGGTTCCCGTCTCGAAGCCCGGCAGGCCGGATTCAGCTACTGTCGGCACGTCCGGCAGGATCGCCACGCGGGATGCCGACGTCACGGCGATCGCGCGCAGGCGCCCGGATTTGATGTGCGGAATCTGCGTGACCATGTTGTCCAGCATGGCCTGCACCTGACCGCCGAGCAAGTCGTTGGTCGCCGGCGCGCTGCCTTTGTACGGAACGTGCAGGGATTTCATGTTGGCCCGCATGTCGAGGTAGGCTGCTCCAAGGTGCTGGGCCGTTCCTGAGCCGCCATTTGCGACGCTGAATTTATCCGGCTGCGATTTGACCGTCTTCACGTAATCGCCGAAATTCTTGATCGGCGTGGATGCGTTGACCACCAAGACCAGCGGAGCATTGACGAGCTGGATAACACCCCGAAAGTCGCGCGTCGAGTCGTAGGGCAGGTTCGGATAAAGGTGGGGATTGACCGCGATCAAGCCTGCGGCGGACATCATCAGCGTGTATCCGTCGGGCGCCGATTTGGCGACGAAATCAGCACCGACATTGCCGGCCGCGCCTGGCCGGTTTTCCACGAGAACCGTCTGGCCCCACTTGCTGCTCAGATGCGTCGCGACTGTGCGCGCAAGCATGTCCGCAGCGCCGCCTGGCGCGAAAGCGACGACGATTTTGACCGGTTTATCGGGGTAAGCGGCCAGCGCTGACCACGGCGTGAGTGCGAGCAGCGCCACCGCGGACGCGATAGTAAGACGAAGGCGGGAGCGAAAAGTCATGAACTGTCTCCTGGATATGTCTTGGATTTGCGCCGGGAGCGCCGGGAGCGCAGGGCAGTACATTCTAGGACGTCGCTGCAGGGATAAATCGGTATTTTTAGAATATCTGCTATGACTAAAACGTAAGGCTTGGCAGTCGCCCGGCTGCTAAAGTTTGTTCACATTTTCCCCCAACAGGAGTACTCGATGCCTATAACTTCCGGGCAAGCCGCCAAGCCTGCCGACTCTGATCTGAAAATCGTCGCGATCACCGCATTTCCGACCTCCTACCCGCTGCCCAAGGAGGCGCAGACGACGATGGGCAACGGCCATGCGATCAAGCGCGACGCCGTAATTGTGAAGGTCGAAACTGCCGGGGGCCTCGTCGGCTACGGTGAATCGCACCACGGTCGCGCACACACGGCAATAGCTGAACTAGTGAATACCACCTTGCGTCAACTGGTGCTCGGCATGGACGCGAGCGATACGGTCGGCGTATGGCAGCGGATGTACAGGATGCAACTCAGCGGTCACGGCTGCGGCGCCGGCACGAGCATGGCGATGAGCGGAATTGACATGGCTCTCTGGGACATCAAGGGCAAGGCCGTCGGCTGGCCGCTATGGAAATTATTGGGCGGTTCGCGAAAGCCCGTGCCGGCTTATGCCGGAGGCGTCGCATTGGGCTTCGGGCCACCCGGGCCGCTGCTCGACGACGTAGCGACCCTGGTTAATCGTGGTTATAAGGCGGTCAAGCTTCGTAGCGGCGACAACGTCAAGCGCGACTTGGAGCGTATCGCCGCAGTGCGCAAGCAGTTTCCAGACCTCGCGATCTTGACCGACGCGAACACAGGCTACACGCTGGACGACGCGCGTTACGCGATGCCTCGACTCGACGAATTGGGCGTGGACTGGCTCGAGGAGCCGTTCGCAGCCCATGACTACCGGAGCTACCGCGAGGCAAAGCGTTACGGTCGGGTGCCGCTTGCGGCTGGTGAAAACCATTACACGCGGTTCGAGTTCAACCATGTGCTGGAGGAGGGCAGCATCACCATTTTGCAGCCCGACCTTGCCAAGTGCGGCGGCATCACGGAAGGCCTGCGCATCGCGGCGATGGGCTCTGCCTACAAGCTGCCGATCCACCCGCACACAGCGATGACCGGTCTCGCAATGGCCTGCTCTGTCCACTTCCTGACCGCTATCGACAACGCAGGTTACTTCGAAGCAGACGCGGGCAAGATTAACCTGCTGCGCGACGAACTAGTGGAAAAGCCGTTTGAAATTCGCCCGGACGGCTGCGTACTGCCGCTGGACAAGCCGGGACTGGGGCTGGAGATTAACGAAGACTTTCTCAAGCGCTACCCCGCGATTGTCGGACCGTCCTACATCTAAGGAAACTCTGCATAACTTCTGCGTTTGTGTGCTTGGCGTAAGCCTTACTTGAGAAAATTCAGCCCATGAAAAAAACCGCCCTGGAACTCAATCTGAGCCTGAAGAAAACCCGCAAATGCGAGTTCATGGCGCTGGTGATGCCGTGGCGTGCGCTGGTCGATCTCAATGTCCGGTACTATCCAGAAGGCAGGACTGGCAGGCCGCCCTTTTCTCTGGAGACCATGCTGCGCGTTCACTTCTTCCAGCGGCAAATCAAGGTCGCATAGTGACGTACGAAGTCATCGCGCAAGGCCTGCAATTTCCCGAAGGCCCGGTCGTGTTGCCGGACGGCACCCTGTACGTCGGTGAGATGCGAACCGGTACCGTGACTCGCATTGCGACTGACGGTACGATGCGCGTCGTCGCTAGTTGCGGCGGCGGTGTCAACGGTCTGGCGCTCGGCCCCGACAACGCGCTTTACGCCTGCAACAACGGTGGTTCCAACTGGGGCCCCAAGCGTGACTCGCCGGTCCCGGTTCCGGGCCTGGCCCCGGACTACATCGGCGGCCGCATTCAGCGCATTGACCTGCGCACGTTCGAGGTGACCGATCTGTACAC
>JAYVNK010000166.1:0-5347 GCA_043758475.1 Comamonadaceae bacterium
GGCAACGTATCGATTGAACTCCTCGGATATTCCCATCGCGTTCTCCCTCAAAATAGGCTACGCTAATAATAGCATATTTTATGACACAGTAAGACTAGAAAGCGGTTGTCAATATTAGTTCGTAGCCTGCTCTTCGAAGCCATCCAAGAGTTTGCAAATCTGCCACCTGGGGAACAGGGCAGGCATCGCGGTTTCCGACGTACAACTGTCATTCCCGAAGCGAAAGGCCACGGTGATAAGGTCAGGGGATCGGGCTGTGGGGCGGAATGCGTGCGGCGGCAACCGTGTCGCCGTGACCGGACCAGACAAGCAGAGCCCAAAAAAGCAAAGATCAGCCCTCCATCTTGTCATGCGTGCGTAGCAGCCCGCCCTTGGCACCAATAGCCTGCCGCCTTGATCCACTGCGGCTGAACCCCGCGCTACCCCACCAGATGCGCCCGCAATTCCTTGGCGC
Organism: Comamonadaceae bacterium; assembly: GCA_043758475.1. GTDB lineage: Bacteria > Pseudomonadota > Gammaproteobacteria > Burkholderiales > Burkholderiaceae_C > JANYCG01. The sequence continues at coordinate 455 of JAYVNK010000166.1, forward strand.
TGCCCGTCTCACACGCCACCCACGCATGAATGTCGCCGCCTGGCAGGGTCAGCGTTTTGACTCGCTCCAGCAGAAGCGGTTGGCTGGCGTGCGTGCGGCGTTGGCGGTGCACCCACACGGTTGTCAGGTTGGCTGCGGTTTCAAACGCCTGCTGGTCGCAAGGGCTGTCAACTTCGGCTACGACCAAGCTTGAGATGCCGGCACCTTTTGACAGTGCCATTTCCACCGACAAAGCGCCAGTGGCACCCCGGCGGGGATAATCCAACCCAATGCAAAAGAGCAAACAGCGCGTCGTGGTGGGTTTGAGCGGCGGTGTGGACTCTGCGGTAACGGCGCATCTGCTCAAACAGCAGGGTTACGAGGTCATCGGCATCTTCATGAAAAACTGGGAAGATGATGACCGACCCGCAGGGGCGAATGCAGATCTTCCCGCAGAACCGGGCGACGACGATGGCCACTGCACTTCCAACATCGACTTCGTAGACGCAGCCGCAGTCGCCGACGTGCTGGGCATCGAGATCGAGCACGTCAACTTCGCCGCCGAATACAAAGACCGCGTATTTGCCGAATTTTTGCGCGAGTACAAGGCAGGACGCACACCCAACCCCGACATTTTGTGCAACGCTGAAATCAAGTTCAAGGCGTTTCTGGACCACGCTATGCGCCTGGGCGCGGAGAAAATTGCGACGGGGCATTACGCACGGGTGCGGCTGAACGAGGCCTCGGGCAAACATGAGCTGCTCAAGGGCCTGGACCCGTCCAAGGACCAGAGCTATTTTTTGCACCGGCTGAACCAGGCGCAGTTGTCCAAAACGCTGTTTCCCGTGGGCGAGTTGCTCAAAACCGAGGTGCGCCGCATTGCCACCGAGATTGGCTTGCCCAATGCCAAGAAAAAGGATTCCACCGGCATCTGCTTCATCGGCGAACGACCATTCCGCGACTTTTTGAACCGCTATATCGCCAAAGAACCGGGGCCGATCAAGGACGAGCGGGGCCAGGTGCTGGGCCAGCACGTGGGCCTGAGCTTTTACACGCTGGGGCAGCGCCAGGGGATTGGCATTGGGGGCGTCAAGGCCAAAGGTGCCGACCTTAAAGCCGCACAGGCGCGTGGACAGCGCGGCGTGGGCGAGCACCAGCCGTGGTTTGTGGCGCGCAAAGACATTGAGACCAACACGCTGTGGGTGGTGCAGGGGCACGGACACCCGTGGCTGCAGTCTTTTGCGTTGCAGGCGCTGAACGCCAGTTGGGTGGCAGGCCATGCGCCCGCGCCTGGGCAGTATGCCGCCAAGAGCCGATATCGCCAGGCGGATTCCGCTTGCGCACTGAGTGCAATTGAGAGTGAAAACTACGGAAGTGGCGATGCCTTCAGCCTTGATTTTCCCGACCCGCAGTGGGCGGTGACACCCGGTCAGTCGGCGGTGGTGTACGACGGCGAGGTGTGTCTAGGGGGGGGCGTTATCAACGCCAGCCTTGACGGCGCTGGCAAAAAGCCCAGAAAAGCGCTCAATTTGGCCACCAGAGCAGTTTTTTAGGCCAAATATCGATAAAAGTGCCTATCGCCCTCGTCCCATATGCATAGTTAGCTATTTATATAATAGCAACTAGGCGATGGCGGCTATTTCGCAAACAGCGAATCCAGGTCCGCAAACGACTTCAATTCCAGCGCATTGCCGCTGGGGTCCAGAAAAAACATGGTGGCCTGCTCGCCCACTTCACCCTTGAACCGGATGTAGGGTTTGATGATGAATTGGGTGCCTGCCGCTGTCAGCCGGTCCGCCAGCGCCTGCCACTGTGCGATCGGCAGCACCGCGCCGAAATGCGGCACCGGCACGTCATGACCATCTACCGCGTTGGTCGGGCGCTCAACGGTCTTGCCGGGCACCAGATGGCACACAATTTGATGGCCAAAAAAGTTGAAGTCAATCCACTCGTCTGAACTGCGGCCCTCAGGGCAACCCATCAGGCCACCGTAGAACTGGCGCGATGCGGCGAGGCTGTGAACCGGGAAGGCCAAGTGAAACGGGGGCAGGGATACAGCAGCGGTCATGCGGGTCAATGCCTTGAAGAGATCGGGGAAATTCGTGTGATTGAGCAACTTTGACAGGCCATGTTCAGGCTGCGGCGCAAATCCGCTTGCCGGTCAAAACGGAATGTCGTCATCCATGTCGTCAAACCCGCTGGCCGATTTGGCGGGTGCGGGTGCGGGGGCCTGGCGTGGTGCCTGCGCTGCCGGGCGCGACGCGGGCGCGGGACGCGAATAGCTGCTGCCACCGCCGTCTTCGCCGCTGGGGCTGCCCCGGCCTTCGCGGCCACCGAGCAACTGCATTTCGGTGGCGATGATGTCGCAGGTGTTTTGCTCCACGCCGTCCTTGTTGGTGAACTTGCCGTATTTCAGGCGGCCTTCTACATAGATGGGGTTGCCTTTTTTGACGTATTCGCCGGCAATTTCAGCCAGCCGGTCAAAGAACGTGATGCGGTGCCACTGCGTGTCTTCCACCATCTCGCCGGTGTTTTTGTCCTTGCGCTTGGTAGACGTGGCCAGCGTCACGCTGGCCACCGCCTGGCCCGAGGGCAGGTAGCGGATTTCGGGGTCTCGGCCACAGTTGCCGAGCAGAATCACTTTGTTTACAGAGGCCATGGTTTTCTCCAGAATTTAAGTGATTATCCTGCGTTTGGCGCGGGGTCCGTGGCGGGGTTGGGCGCAGTGTCAGAAACCGCCTTTGGCCGGGCCATCGCCTGCGCCCGCATCGGCGTCATGTTGCTTGCATTCACTGCAGCAACGGGGCTGGACGCAGATTCAATCAGGCATCAGGAAAAACGTGCAGGCAAGCATCCCGCAGGCAAGCTTCACCGCAGCAGCGCAGGCTCCCGCCCCGCCTGCAGCATGAAGCTCTCCGCCGCTGCCTGCGGCCAGGCCTGGCGGTAGATCACGGGCAAGGCTTGCAAGTCGCTTTCCAGCAGCGCGCGGTCGGGCAATTGCATGAGGATTGACTGGGCCAGAGACATCACTTTTTGATCAGCGGCGCGGCGCACGATGTGGTGCGCGGTGATCTCGCCGGGGTGCATCACACCGGCGGCCTGCACCAGCTCTTTCAGCGCGTGCAGCGTCATCTGGTGAAAGTTGAACACGCGCTCGGCCTTGTCGGGCACCACCAGCGACTGCTGGCGCAGCGGGTCTTGCGTGGTGACGCCGGTGGGGCAATTGCCGGTGTGGCAGGTTTGCGCTTGCAGGCAGCCCAACGCGAACATGAAGCCGCGTGCGCTGTTGCACCAGTCGGCACCCAGTGCCATCAGGCGGGCGATGTCAAATGCGCTGACCACCTTGCCAGCGCAGCCCACTTTGATGCGCTCCCGCAGGCCCACACCGCGCAGCGTGTTGTGCACAAGCAGCAGGCCCTCTTGCAGCGGCGAGCCCACATGGTCGGTGAATTCAAGCGGCGCCGCGCCCGTGCCGCCCTCAGCGCCGTCCACCACGATAAAGTCAGGCGTGATGCCGGTGGCCAGCATGGCCTTGACCATGGCAAACCATTCCCACGGGTGGCCAATACACAGCTTGAAGCCGGTCGGCTTGCCGCCCGACAGCTCACGCAGCCGGGCAATGAAGTACATCATCTCAATCGGTGTGCTGAAGGCGCTGTGGGACGCTGGCGAGATGCAGTCCACCCCCACGGGCACGCCGCGTGCCTCGGCGATTTCGGGCGTCACCTTGGCACCGGGCAGCACGCCGCCGTGGCCGGGCTTGGCCCCCTGGCTCAGCTTGATTTCGATCATCTTGACCTGGGGCTCACGGGCATTGACCGAAAACTTCTCGGCGTTGAACGATCCGTCGTCGTTGCGGCAGCCAAAATAGCCGGAGGCCACTTCCCAGATCAAATCGCCGCCGTGCACGCGGTGGTGCGCCGAGATGGAACCCTCGCCCGTGTCATGGGCAAAGCCACCGCGCTTGGCCCCGGCGTTGAGCGCCAGAATGGCATTGGCGCTCAGCGCCCCAAAGCTCATGGCCGAGATGTTGAAAATGCTGGCGTGGTAAGGCTGGGTGCAACCGCCTTTGCCATTGCCATCCGTGCTGGAAATTACAGCCGGGTCGCCGCCAATCCATACCCTGAAATCGTGCGATGCCACGGTGCTGGGCTTGACGGTGTGGTTCATCCACTCATAGCCCTGGGCGTGCACGTCAAGCTGCGTGCCAAACGGACGTTTGTCCGAGTCGCCCTTGGCGCGCTGGTACACCAGCGAGCGCTGCGAGCGCGAGAACGGCATCGCCTCCACGTCGCTCTCCAGAAAATACTGGCGCATCTCCGGGCGGATGAACTCCAGCATGAAGCGCAGGTGGCCAATGATGGGGTAGTTGCGCAGCACCGATCGCTTGGTCTGCACCAGGTCGTAAATGCCCACGCCCACCAGCGCCGCGAACACCACCATCGGGAACCCGCCTATGCCAAACCCGACTAACGTGAACAGGCTGAGCAGGAAGCCCATGACCGACAGGCCAAACGCGGTAAAGCGGATCGGGAAAAAGGAGTTCAGGGCATTGAGCATGGGACATTCAGGGAGTGGCGCAGGACAAGCCTGGGAACCCGGAACGATACCAGCAGCGCGGGCCCCCACTGAAAAACGATTCGTAAAACTCTCTTAAACTGCACCGTATGACTGACACCGCTGCTGAAGATAACGCCGATTCGAACGCTGGTGCGACAGCACCAGCCAGGTCAGGTGCCATGGAACCCGAGGAATTTGACGAACTCGACGCTATTCTTGAAGACTTGCGCACCCGCAATGACGAAACCCCTCAGTGGGAATTTTGCGAAGGCTACATGGCGGCGCTGATCTGCTGCCGCCGTGTCATTGGGGCCAGCGAATACCTTCCCGTCCTGCTGGACATTGACCCGGGCC
>JAYVNK010000167.1:0-5335 GCA_043758475.1 Comamonadaceae bacterium
CCGCGAATCGTCTCTCGGGCCCTCCTCAGCGCTTCCTCGTCTCCAGTGAAAGGACGTGCCATGCATTTCTCCATCGTAGATGATGGAGCATAATTATTACATTAATGAAATGGAAATGGAATTACCACGGCAACACAGCGAAAATCTGGTCGGCGTTGTTGATGGCCGCTGCGCTGGGCCTGGGCGCGGAACTGCGTGATGGCGGCGCTGGAGAGCTATGTGCTGCGGCCATGGCGAACGGTTGCCAAATGAGGAGAAGCATGGTGCCACCACTCTTCAAGATCATCTGCGGGGTGGTGCTGTGTCTTGTGGGAGCGAGTCTGCTCATGCCTGCTGCCGTCCTGACGGACAAACCCGTGATGTGGCATCAGTCAGGCTGGAGCCTGCTGGGCCTGGCTGGCATCGCCGGTGCCGCGCTCATGGGCGTTTTCAGGCCCGGCATATCGACGGGATATGCGACCGGGTTTGCCTTGCTCTTTGCCGCTCTGGGCCTTGTCGGCGCGGTGGCATCTTGGTGCTGTTGGCAGGCGACGTGTCTGTCGCACCCGATAGTTATGGTTTCTGGCTTGCCGCGCTGGCCCTGGCGCTGCTTGCCTGCGCAGGGCTGCCAAAACTCGCTTCGGTGGAGACTGCCCAGGCCTGGCCGCGCCACGCCATTCCCCTGCTGCTGGACGATTTCAACACTACCGTGCTGCACTCCGCCCTGGTGGGTTATGTGCTGGGCTGCGGTGCTGGCTTTTTGCTGGGCGTGCTGATTGACCGCAGCCCGTTTTTGAAGCGCGGCCTGCTGCCAGTGTGTGCGTTGGCCAGCTCGGTGCCGCTGGTCGGCATTGCGCCCATCACGGTCATGTGGTTTGGGTTTGAGTGGCATTCCAAGGCGGCGGTGGTGGCGCTGATGACGTTCTTCCCCATGCTGGTCAGCACCTTTGCGGGGCGGGCCGCCACCGGGCGCATGGAGCTGGACTTGATGCGTTCTTACACAGCAGGCAACCTGCGCACGCTGCTGCTGCGCCTGCCCACGGCGTTGCCGTTTTTGCTCAATGGCCTGAAAGTGGCGTCCACCCTGGCGCTGATTGGTGCCATCGTGGCCGAGTTTTTTGGCTCGCCTACCGTGGGCATGGGGTTTCGCATTTCGGCGGAAGCTGCCCGCATGAACATGGGGCTGGTTTGGGCCACGATTGTCGTGGCGGCGCTGGCAGGCACCGTGATCTATGCGCTGATCGCCTGGGCTGAGCGCACGGCAACTTTCTGGCATCCGTCGCAGCGGCTGTAGCTACTGCGTGCCAAAAATGCGGTCGCCCGCGTCGCCCAGCCCCGGTAAAATGTAGCCATGGTCGCTGAGCTGGCGGTCAATGGCGGCGGTGTAAATTGGCACATCCGGATGCGCTTTTTTCATCGTCGCAATGCCTTCGGGGCAGGTCAGCAGGCACAAGAATTTGATTGACTTTGGCTTCAAGACTTTGAGCCGGTCAATAGCCGCAACGGCCGAGTTGCCAGTAGCCAACATCGGATCGACCACCACCACATCCCGCTCGTGCATGTCTTGCGGCATCTTGAAGTAATACTCCACCGCCTGCAGTGTTTTTGGGTCGCGGTACAGGCCAATGTGGCCGACACGCGCACCAGGCACCACGGTCAGCATGCCGTCCAGAATGCCCGTGCCCGCGCGCAGTATGGAAACCAGCACCAGTTTTTTGCCGTCAATCTCCTTGCCGGTCATTTTTTCCAGAGGTGTCTCAATCTCGACATCCTGCGTGGCCATGTCGCGGGTGACTTCATAGGCCATCAGCATGCTAAGCTCGTTGAGCAAACGGCGGAAGCTGTTGGTACTGGCTTCCTTTTTTCGCATCAGGGTGAGCTTGTGCTGCACCAGTGGGTGGTCAATCAGATGCACATGGGTAAAGTCGGTTTTGACATTTTGATTCATGGGTTTGCTTCCTTCAAACATCGAAATGGGTTAGCGGCCTTTGCCGCCAAAAAGACTCCCCAGCACCCCGCGAATGATCTCGCGGCCCACGCTGGAACCCATGGTGCGCACGGCCGATCTGGCCATGCTTTGCGCCAGGCCATCGTGCTTGCCGCCGCGCGGGCCGGTGGTGCCAAACAGCACGTCGTTCAACCCGCCCATGATGCCGCCTGACTCCGTCTTGCCCGCTGCCCCACCATTTGGTGCGGACGCTGCGTTGGCTGCACCCGCATCGGCACGCCCTTGCAGTTTTTCATAGGCCGACTCCCTGTCGACGGTTTTTTCATACACCCCCGCCACCAACGAGCTTTGCATCAACGCCTGGCGCTGGGCCGGGGTGATGGGGCCAATCTGGCTGCCGGGTGGCAGCACATAGACTCGCTCGGTCACGCTCGGGCTGCCTTTGGCGTCCAGCAGGCTCACCAGCGCCTCGCCCACGGCCAGTTCGGTGATGGCGGCCTCAATGTCCAGCCCCGGTTTTTGCCGCATCGTCTGTGCGGTGGCTTTCACAGCTTTCTGGTCACGCGGCGTGAAAGCCCGCAGTGCATGCTGCACGCGGTTGCCCAACTGCGCCAGCACTGAATCAGGAATGTCCAGCGGATTTTGCGTTACAAAATACACGCCTACGCCTTTGGAGCGGATCAGCCGCACTACGAGTTCAATCCGGTCAACCAGAACTTTGGGGGCTTCGTCAAACAGCAGGTGCGCTTCGTCAAAAAAGAACACCAGCTTGGGCTTCTCCAGGTCTCCCACCTCGGGCAGCTGTTCGTACAGCTCGGACAACATCCACAGCAGAAAGGTGGCGTAAAGGCGTGGGGAATTGAGCAGCTTGTCAGCCGCCAAGATGTTGGCCACGCCCATGCCATCGACAGTCTGCATGAAATCGCTGATGTTGAGCATCGGCTCGCCGAAGAATTTGTCGCCGCCCTGAGACTCAATTTGCAGCAGGCCGCGCTGGATAGCGCCCACGCTGGCGGCGCTGACGTTGCCATACTTTGTGGTGAAGTCTTTGGCGTTGTCGCCCACGTACCGCAACATCGCGCGCAGGTCTTTCAGGTCCAGAAGCAGCAGGGCGTTGTCGTCGGCAATCTTGAACACCAGGTTCAGCACGCCAGACTGGGTTTCGTTCAGGTTGAGCATGCGGCCCAGCAACAGCGGGCCCAGGTCGCTCACTGTGGCGCGCACCGGGTGGCCCTGCTCGCCAAACACGTCCCACAGCGTGGTGGGGAAGGCTTCTGTCTTGGGCGTGGGCAACCCGCGCTCCTTAATGATGCCTGCCAGCTTGGGGCTAAGGGCACCGGCTTGGGAGATGCCAGTCAAGTCGCCTTTGACGTCGGCCATGAACACCGGCACGCCCAGCCGCAAAAAGCCTTCGGCCAGGGTTTGCAGGGTGATGGTTTTGCCGGTGCCGGTGGCCCCGGTGATCAGCCCGTGGCGATTGGCCTTGTCGCGCCGCAGCAGGCACTGCACGTCGCCGTGCTGGGCAATCAGGATACCGTCGTTCGCAGAGTCAGCCATTGAGGCTCCAAAAAGTACAATCGAGCCAATAGCGTAACCAATATTTCGAGGATTCCCCGTGGCAGGACACAGTAAATGGGCCAATATTCAGCACAGAAAAGGCCGCCAGGACGAAAAACGGGGCAAAGTGTGGACGCGGGTCATCCGTGAAATCATGGTCGCTGCGCGTTTGGGCGGTGGCGATTTGAGCATCAACCCGCGCCTTCGCCTGGCGGTGGAAAAAGCCAAAGCGGCCAATCTGGCGGCCGATACGGTCAAACGCAACATCGAAAAAGCCACCGGCACGCTGGAAGGTGTGCACTACGAGGAAATCCGCTACGAAGGCTATGGCATTGGCGGCGCGGCGATCATCGTGGACACCATGACCGACAACAAGGTGCGCACTGTGGCTGAGGTGCGCCACGCGTTCAGCAAATACGGCGGCAACATGGGCACGGCCGGGTCGGTCGCATTCCAGTTCAAGCACTGCGGCCAACTGGTGTTTGCGCCGGGCACGGACGAAGACAAGCTGATGGATGCGGCGCTGGAATTTGGCGCTGAAGACGTCATTGCTGACGCCGACGGTGCGATAGAGGTGCTAACCGCGTACGCCGACTTTGAGGCGGTTAAAAACGCACTTGAAAAAATTGGTTTCAAGGCCGAAATCGCCGAAATCACGATGCGCGCAGAAAACACGATTGAGCTGACTGGCGACGACGCTACCCGCATGCAGAAATTGCTGGACGTGCTTGAGGATCTGGACGATACGCAGGAAGTGTTTCATAACGCGGCGATTGCAAAATGAATTCACCACAAAACAAAGCTAACGTTGAGTCACAGTTAGACCGAATCGAAGCACTCCTCGAACAGGGCAACGCTTTACGGTCTGAAGCCATTGCCTTGCAGAAACAAGTGATCGAGGCGCAGCGTGGACAAATTGAAAAGGCCAGTTTGATGACCGATCAAGCCATGGATCTTCAGCGTCGCTCGCGGCCTCTGGTCAAACTACTGTTAACTGCTATTTTTATCGTGGTTGGTTTGGCGATCTACACCAGTTTTTTTCGGCGGTAATTCATGAAAGTGTTAGTGATAGGCGGTGGTGGCCGGGAACATGCGCTGGCGTGGAAGCTGGCGCAGTCGCCCAAGGTGCAGGCGGTGTACGTGGCGCCGGGCAATGGCGGGACTGCGCGGGACAGCCGTCTGGTTAATGTCAATATTACGGAAGCCCAAGCGCTGCGTGCATGGGCTGCTATTACAAAAATAGCGGTAACCGTGGTGGGGCCGGAAGGCCCGCTGGCCGCTGGCGTGGTGGACGAGTTTCGCGCGCACGGCCTGCGCGTGTTTGGCCCGACGAAAGCCGCCGCCCAGCTTGAAAGCTCTAAAGCGTTTTCCAAAGCCTTCATGCAGCGCCACGGCATTCCCACGGCGGCGTTTGAGACGTTTGCCGACGCTGCTGCGGCGCATGCTTATGTTGACAGGATAGGCGCGCCCATCGTCGTCAAGGCCGACGGCCTGGCGGCGGGCAAGGGCGTGGTTGTGGCGATGACAGTGCAGGAGGCCCATGATGCGGTTGACTTCATGCTGCTGGACAACTCGCTGGGCGTGGTGCACAACGCGGGTGACAATGGCCAAGCCCAGGCGCGGGTCGTGATTGAAGAATTCCTGCAGGGCGAAGAGGCCAGCTTCATCGTGATGGTGGACGGCAAGAACGTGCTGGCGCTGGCCACCAGCCAGGACCACAAGCGCCTGCTGGACGGCGACCAGGGCCCCAACACAGGCGGCATGGGCGCGTATTCGCCTGCGCTGGTGGTCACGCCCGCCGTGCATGCGCGCGCCATGCGCGAGATCATCCTGCCGACCATTCGTGGCATG
>JAYVNK010000168.1:0-5334 GCA_043758475.1 Comamonadaceae bacterium
CTTCATGCGCGGCCAAAAACGCCATGGCGTCGCCGCCTTCGGGCGCCTGCACGTTGTAGTGCAGGTTGCCATCGCCCAGATGGCCGAAGTTGACCAGGCGCACGCCCGGCAAGGCCTGGGTCAGCAGCGCATCGGTCACCCGCACAAACTCGGGGATCAGCGACACGGCAATGGAAATGTCGTGCTTGATGTTGGGGCCTTCCAGCGCCTGCGCCATCGGAATGCTCTCGCGTATGTGCCACAGCGCCTTGGCCTGGGTGAGGTTTTCGGCAACCACGGCATCGGTCACGCAACCCTGCTCCAGCGCGATTTCCAGCAGGCGCTCAAACTGCGCCCGGGCATGGGCTTCTGATTTGTGGTCGGAGTTTTCCAGCAGCACACACCACGGGGTTTGCTCATGAAGCGGCACGCGCAGCTGCGGGAAATGCCGCGCCACCAGGCGCAGGGCAAACTGGCCCATCACCTCAAAGCCGGTCAGGCCCGCGCCCAAGTGCTTGTGCGCCAGGCCGAGCAGGGTGACGGCGTGGTCCAGCGACGGCACGGCGGCCCAGGCGGTCAGTTGCGCGGCGGGCAGGGGATAAAGCTTCATTGTGGCGGCGGTGATGATGCCCAGCGTGCCCTCGGAGCCAACGAACAAGTCGGTCAAGTCGTAGCCCGTATTGTCTTTGCGCAGGCCGCTCAGGCCGTGCCAAATCTCGCCCTGCGCGGTGACCACCTCCAGCCCCAGGCACAGGTCGCGCGCATTGCCGTAGCGCACCACCTGTGTGCCACCGGCGTTGGTGCCCAGGTTGCCGCCGATGGTGCAGCTGCCTTCGGCTGCCAGGCTCAAGGGGAACAGGTAGCCTTTGGCTTCTGCTGCGTCTTGCAGGCTTTGCAGGATGCAGCCGGCTTCCACCGTGATGGTTAGGTTGGCAGGGTCGATGGCGCGCACGGCGTTCATGCGCTGGAGGCTCAACACAATCTGCGTGCCTGAATCGTCGGGGATGGAGCCCACCACCAGGCCGGTGTTGCCACCTTGGGGCACGATGCTGATGCCCAGTTTATTTTGGTATTTTGCGCAAAGCTTCACCACGTCTGCTACTTCTTGAGTAGTGCCTGGCTTAACAACGGCGAGGGCCTTACCACTGCTTCGTCTGCGCCAGTCGGTCTCCCAGGCGCTCAGGTCGCCATCGGTGAGAACATTCGCTTCACTTACGATCTTGCGCAGTGCATTGAGCAGTTCATCGCGTAATTCATGGCTTGGTTCATTGAATGGTCCATCGCGCAAAGCATCGCGCGAATCATGTTGGCTCATGTTGAGGCCTTACGGTGTCTGGGTTTGAGGCGCAACAACACCGGCCGCTGCCGCCGCGCGGGCATTGCTGAAACGCAGCCGCACATGCAGCGAGCAGGCCACAAACAGCACCAGGCACAGCAGCACTTCCAGCATCGCCAGGTAGTTGCCCGGCGGGCGGTCGCTCCAGGCCCGCACCGCGCCTTCGGTGAAATAAATCCACACCAGCAGGCTGACCCAGCGGTAGGTGTACATGCGATTTTTGAGCAGCCCGGCCAGCGGGATGCACAGTGGCAGCACTTTGAGCGCCAACAGCGAGCCGCCTGGCTTGATGGGTGCCAGAAAAAGCTCCCAGGCCAGGCCCAGCACGATGAGGCCTACCACGCTGCCTACGGCTAGCAGGCGAGTGAGGTTAACTTGTTTTACTGTGTTGTCTTGTGGTGTCATTGGAGTGGCATCATAGCGGCCATGAGTTTGATACCGTCACCGCCACCGCGACAACCCTCTGGGCTTGGGCACGATGTTGCGCCGCCCAATCTGCGCTCGCAAGCTGAAGCCGTGCTGAAGGATTTGTCCCGCTTTCCATGGAAGAGCACCGCACACACCCTGCGCGAGCGATTTTCCAGCGACCAGCTCGGCCTGACGGCCAGTAGCCTGACCTTTACCACCACCATCGCGCTGGTGCCGCTGATCACCGTGGCGCTGGCCGTGTTCACCGCGTTTCCCATGTTCTCGACCTTGCAGGCGGTGCTGCAAAAGTGGCTGATCGAGAGCCTGATTCCCGACAACATTTCGCGCCAGGTGCTGGGCTATCTGACTCAATTTTCGGGCAAGGCCAGCAAGCTTGGCGTGGTGGGCGTGGCAATTGTGCTGGTCACCGCACTGAGCCTGATTTTGACGATCGACCGCACGCTTAATGGCATTTGGCGGGTGCGGCGACGGCGGCCCTTGGGCCAGCGGGTGTTGATTTACTGGGCCGCCATCACACTGGGGCCGTTGCTGTTGGGGGCCAGTTTGACGCTGACGTCGTATGCCATCTCTGCATCAAAAGGCGTGGTGGGCGTGATGCCGGGCGGCGTGCAGTTTTTACTGGGACTGCTGGAGTTTGTGCTGCTGGCAGCGGGTATGGCAGCGCTGTTCCGCTTCGTGCCCAACACCCACGTCAAGCGGGCGCATGCGTGGGCTGGCGGGATTTTTGTCGCCGCAGGCATCGAGATCGCCAAAAAACTGCTGACGCTTTACCTTGGGGCCATGCCAACATATTCGGCGGTGTACGGTGCCTTTGCCATTGTGCCCATCCTGCTGATCTGGATTTATGTGGCCTGGGTCATCGTGCTGTTGGGTGCCGTAATTGCTGCCTATTTGCCCAGTCTGCTGGCGGGCGTGGCGCGCCGGGCCACACCGCACGGCTGGCAGTTTCAACTGGCGATTGAGGCGCTGCAGAAGTTGCACGCGGTGCGCGATGCCGCCGTGCGCGGCCTGACGATCATGCAGTTGGCGACGCGGCTTCAGGTTGACTCGGTGCAACTGGAGCCGGTGCTGGAGACGCTGGCCGGGCTGGACTGGGTGGGTCGCCTGGATGAGCAGGACGTGGCAGCTCAAGTAGATGGGGGGTCGCGCTACGTGCTGCTGGCCAATCCGGATGCCACGCTGCTTGCGCCCTTGATGGAGCAACTGCTGCTGGCGCGCGTGGATTCCACCCAGAACTTATGGGAAAACGGGCGTTGGCCCACGTTAAATATGCGTGGCGTGCTATGAAAAAAGGGAGTAATCCCGAATTGCGTGAGCTGCGCGGGCGAGATGCGCTTGATTGCGAAATCCAGTAAAGTGATGATATGAAGCCCCGCATCTACGTAGAGACTTCCGTCTTCAGTTACCTCACTTCGCGAGACAGCGCTTCCCTGGTGGGATCCTCACGCCAGCTATTGACCCGCAGATGGTGGGAACGTCGGGTCGATTTTGAGTTGTTTGTGTCCGAAGTGGTTATTCGTGAGTGCCGGGATGGCGATACGCTGGCAGCAGCACGCCGCATGGAAGCCCTCGACGGCATACCTTTGTTGAGCTTGACCCAGCATGCCGCCGAACTTGCCGCCCTTATGCTGTCAGAAAGCATCATGCCTGCAAAAGCCGCTGAAGACGCCTTGCACATTGCCATCGCTGCGGTTCACAAAGTTGACTTTTTGTTGAGTTGGAACTTCAAGCATATCGCCAACCCGGTCATTCAAGCCAAAATAGCAGCCAAGTTGCAAGCTGTCGGTCTCGCACTGCCTTTTATTTGCCCACCGGAAGAACTGTTAGGAGAAGACGATGACTGACGAAATTATCAAAGCATTGCGTGCTACAAAAGAAAATTTGGTCAAGGAGGCAGGGTTCGATATCAATCGGCTGGTTGAAAGCATTCAGCGGGAGGAAGCTGCCAGCGCCGCCCAAGGTCGCGTGGTTTTGCAGCCTCCAACTGGAGATGTTCCCAACTTGGGGTTTCAACAAATCCGGTTTTCTGCTTCAGGTTGACGACAAATCCGTAGCGTTCATCCATGTGGTTGACGGGAAACCCGATGACTTGCATGTTGAGACGCTGTTTGAAGAAACATTCACGGTGGTGACTGGTGCTCAAAATAAGTGGGCCAAGCGTAAACAGGTCCGGCTTGAAGAGTTGATGGATGAATCCTGGATCTTTGGAGAACCTTCAAACGCCGTACAGAGGCGTATTTCAGAATTCATCCAGTCGCGCTGTGGCAGATTGCCTACCAGCACCATTCTCACAGTGGATTTCAATCTTCGCCTGAGTCTGATCGCCACGGGCGGCTACCTGTCCTGCATTGCGGCTTCGGTCTACAAGTACGGCGCAGCGGGTCGGCCGATCAAGGCTTTGCCGGTTGACATTGGTGTGAAGATACCCATCGCAATGATCAGACTTAAAAACCGCACACTGAGAAGTCGGAATACACTCAAACTTGGGACAGCAAACACAATCTCAGGAGACCCTCATGCAAAGTTTTGACGTCACCGAATGGGGCAAACCCCTCCAGTCCGCGCTTCGTGCCACGCCCACGCCGGTAGGCACCGAGGTGCTGGTTCGCATCAAGTACTGCGGCGTCTGCCACAGCGACGTGCATATCCGTGATGGTTATTTCGACCTGGGCGGCGGCAAGAAATTCCACATGGCCGAGCGCGGCATGAAGCTGCCAGTCACGCTGGGGCATGAACCGTTTGGCACGGTCATCGCAGCCGGGCCGGACGCGAAAGAAGTGCCCATCGGGCAGGACCGTTTGGTGTTTCCCTGGACCGGCTGCGGCACCTGCGTGCGCTGCCTTGAGGGCATGGACAACCACTGCATGGCACCGCGCTACCTGGGTGTGCAGCGCCCGGGCGGCTATGCCGACCACTTGATCGTGCCGCACCCGCGCTACCTGGTGGACGCCAGTGGCGTTGATCCGGCCTGGGCGGCGACGCTGGCCTGCTCCGGTTTGACGACCTATTCAGCCGCCGTGAAGCTGTTGCCGATCCCGAAAGACGAGTGGGTTCTGGTGCTGGGGGCGGGCGGCCTGGGCCTGTCGGCGGTGGCCATGCTGCGCGCGCTGGGTCATGAGCGCATCGTCGTGGCCGACCTCGACCCCCGCAAATTTGCGGCGGCGCGGGAAGCCGGGGCGGCGGTTACCGTAAGTGCAGGCGCTGCCGATGCGCTGGACCAGGTCAAGGCCGCAACGGGTGGCATGATTTACGGGGCCATTGACCTGGTGGGGGCTACAGCCACATTCCAGCTTGCCTATGCCTGTCTGCGCAAGGGCGGTCGCTACATCGTTTCGGGCCTGTATGGCGGCGAGGTGCCGATCTCGATCGTGCCGACGGTGCAACGCGCCATCATGATCCAGGGCTCGTATGTGGGCAGCCCGCAGGAGTTGCGCGAGGTGGTCGCCCTGGCCAAGGCCGGCAAGCTCAAAGCCCTGCCGCTGGAGAAACGGCCCGCTGAACGCATTTCCGAAACGCTGGACCAGCTCAAGGCCGGTACGCTGATTGGCCGCGTTGTAGCGGTTATGGCGGTCATGGACTGACGGCAAACG
>JAYVNK010000169.1:0-5316 GCA_043758475.1 Comamonadaceae bacterium
TGCCGCTACGCTCCAGCATGATGATGATGTTCTCCTGCAGAACATCATCGTCAGAAAAAGCCTTGGACCTGGAGTCGAAAAGATGCATCGCCAGGATGGAGGTTTTGGCAAGCAACAACTCCCGGAACTGGCGGTAGTAAGTGCCGTTGCAGAAGCTTCTGGGGATGATCGCAACGATGATCCCGCCCGGTGCCATCAGCTCGACGGCAAGTGCCACGAACGCCGAATAAAGGTTGACGGTTTCGATGCCTACTTGACTCAGCGCCCTTCGGTGTTCAGAGTCATTGGCGATTTTTTTGTAAGGCGGGTTGAGGATGGCGTGCGTGAAATCGCACTGCGCCTGACCATCGAGCATGGCAATGGCAGTTTGAATGATGAAGTCGCCGGGTACAACGTGTGGCACGAGAGGGTGCGTTGCGGCGTACTGTGACAGCGCGGACGCCAGATGCTTTCGCAGCTCATCGTCCAGTTCGTGCGCCGTTGCCTCAACCCTGGAAAACGCAAAACCGCCGCTTTTCCAGCGATCCAGAAAGGCACTGGTCAGCGCCCCAAGACCGGCGCCAGCGTCCAACAGTTTGCACGTCTTGAGCGTGCTGGGTGGAAACATGGCTGCCATAAATCGCGCTACGCTGGCAGGCGTCATGAACTGCCCCAATGCCGATTTGCGTTTCACGTTCAGCTTGGGAGAGACGACTAGCCGTGTTTCTTCTGCGTACGCTAAAAGCATTTGGTCTTTCTGATCTTGCTGATCTTGCTGGTCACCAGATTATCAGCGACCGAAAAAAGCGGGGGCGAAATGGGACACACACCCGTAGGTAAACAACGCACCCGGATGGGCAAACGGATACGATACTCAAAACAGCAGCACGACCATGCAATTGCCCTGCCATTTCCGCCTCTTCCCTGAAGGTCATGCCAAGAACGTGCTCAGGCTAGGAGCGGGCACTTCGTGGCGTTTGCAGACGAGCTCAGAACGGCTCTAGCATCAGATTTTATTTGCTATGTTTTTTATATCTTACTATGCATATGGGACAAGGGCTACAGCCATTTTTATGCCTAAATCACCATAAAACCGCAAAAAAAATGCCCCTTAAGCCTGCAAAGGCTGATCTCTTGAAGTATTCTGAAGATCCCGCAACGTTGCGATTTTTTTGCAACTGGCTGGACACGCAATTTGGGGGTCATCATGTTTTCAAACAGGCACGCTTGCAAGCGTTTTCTTCAAAGCGCGCTCATGGGCTCGGCGGTGCTGATGCTCTGCTTGTCGTCGCTGGCGCAGGCTCAGGGGGTGGCTCCTGCCGCCAAAGAACCCAGCCGGGCGCAGGCACTGAAGGCGCTTGACCTGCCGTCCGCACAGGCGCGCCTGGCAGCAGTGGTGAGGCTGGCAGACGTTGGCACCATGCTGGATGCGGATCGTGTGGCCCAGCGCCTGCGTGACGACGATCGGCAGGTGCGGCTGGTCACGGGTGCAGCCTTGTGGCAAATCTGGAGCCGCTCAGGCAACAAAGCCATCGACAGCCAGTATCAGCGCGGCGTGCAACTGATGGAAGCGGCGAAGTTGAAGGAAGCGGTCAACACGTTCTCGCACATCATCAAAAAGCAGCCCGCGTTTGCCGAAGCCTGGAACAAGCGTGCCACGCTGTACTACATGATGGGCGAGTACCAGCTATCGTTGAAAGACTGCGACGAAGTGCTCAAGCGCAACCGGCATCACTTTGGCGCACTGTCGGGCTATGCGCAGATTTACACCGAGCTGGGCGACTTCAAGCGCGCCCTCAACTACTTTGAGCGCGCGCTCACGGTGAATCCGAGCCTGCCGAACGCCGAATCAACCTTGAAGTTTCTTCAAGACAAGCTGGCGCAAAAAGAACGCAACACGGTTTGAGTCCAGTGCCTCGGGCCAGCGTCTAAGCCCAGCCCGGCAACAACCGCTGCGCATTGCCCCGCCCAATGGCGCGCAAGTCGGCTGCTGAGAAACCGTAGTCAATCAAACCCTTGACGTTGTCTTCCCCCGTGCGGTAAGGGTAATCTGAGCCAAACAAAATTTGCGACACGTCCACCAGTTTGGTGAGCGAGCCCAGCGCCATCGGGTGGGCGGCCCAAGCGGTGTCGTAATAAAAACGCTTGAGCTCAAACAGCACGCCCCGCGGCACGCGCGCGGCCAGCTTGGGGTCCAGCACCGGCATCTTGACCAGCCGCTCGGTGAGAAACGGCAGTGTGCCCCCCGCGTGCGAGAAAATGAAGCGCAGATCAGGGCAACGGGCGGCGGTGCCTGAAAACACAATGTCGGTGATGGTGCGCGTGGTGTCGGTGCCAAACTCAACCACTGTGGTCGGCACGTCGGGCTGCAGGTTGCGGCAGCAACTGGCTGCGGTGGGATGGGTGTAGAGCACGGCCCTGCGGCGATTCAGCTCGTCCATCACCGGGGCGAACGACGGGTGACCCAGCCACTTGTCTTCATAGCTGGTAAGCAGGCCAATGCCGTCGGCCTTGAGCACGTCCAGCGCATAGGCAATCTCGCGCAGCGCGCCGTCTGTCGTCTGCATGGGCAACATGGCAAACGAGCCAAACCGGGCTTTGTTGTCTTGCGCCAGGCGTGCCACC
Organism: Comamonadaceae bacterium; assembly: GCA_043758475.1. Classification (GTDB taxonomy): domain Bacteria; phylum Pseudomonadota; class Gammaproteobacteria; order Burkholderiales; family Burkholderiaceae_C; genus JANYCG01. The sequence continues at coordinate 2,605 of JAYVNK010000169.1, forward strand.
CATTCATTGCTTTCACGCGCAATGCGGGCCGCGTTGGCCGCATCGGCAAAGCCGACCTGCGGCGTGGTGACTGACAAGATTGACGTGGCCACGCCCGCCTTGTCCATGTCGTCCAGCGTGCGCGCCACCGACCAGTTGCGCACAATGGGCGGTGCCTGGTTGACCTTGGCCAGCTCGGCCACGTAGGCCGGTGAAAACAGGTGGTGGTGGGTGTCGATGCGGTCGCGCAGGGCGGTGCCGGTCGCAGATGCACACCCGGTTAATACCGGCAATATCGGCAGTGCCGCGCCCGCCCCCAACGCCAGCAAGCCGCCAAGGAAGCTGCGGCGCGGGGCTTCGCAGCCGCACGCGGCAGTCAGGCGACGGGCCGAACCCATGGCAGCATCACTGTTCACAGGCCCCACAGCCGGGGCCTGGCGCGTATTCAGGTTGTTCATGTCAGCATCCTTTCAAATCTTTGTCACTGCCCCTTCAAATTCGCCGCCTTGGCGATGCGCGCGGCTGACTCCACCTCAGTTTTGATGAACGCGTTGAAAGCCTCGGGCGACATGGGCAACGGGTCGGCGCCCAGCCGGGCCATGCGCTCTTTCACTTCAGGGTTGGCCATGGCTTTGAGGGCTTCATCATGCAGGCGCTTGACCACAGGCGCAGGGGTGGCGCTGGCCACAATCATGCCCACCCAAAACGTGTAGTCTGAATCGGGCACGCCGGCCTCCACCGTGGTGGGCACCTGCGCCAAGGCAGGGGAGCGCGCGGGCGTGCTGACGGCCAGGGCCTGCAGCTTGCCGTCCTTGATGAGCGGCAGCGCGGAGGCCAGCGGGGCAAAGAACCAGTCGTTGCTGCCGCCGATGACGTTGGTCATGGCTTCGGGCGTGCCCTTGTAGGGCACATGCAGGGCGTCAATGCCGGCCTGCAGGCGGAATTTCTCGGCGTTGAGGTGGGTGGCGCTGCCCACACCGGCCGACGCGTAGTTGAGCTGGCCGGGCCGGGCCTTGGCAGCGGCCACCAGGTCGGCCACTGATTTCCAGCCCTTGGCCGGGTTGACCACCAGCACGTTGGGAAGAGCGGCCAGTGGCGTGATGCCGGTGAGGTCTTTCAGGGTGTCGTAGCCGATGGTGTTGTAGATGGCGGGGTTGAGCGCGTGGCCTGACGAGTGCACCAGCACGGCATAGCCATCGGCCTCGCCCCTGGCCACCTGGCTGGCGGCAATGGTGCCGCCTGCGCCGGGCTTGTTTTCAATCAGGATGGGCTGGCCCAGGCTTTTGGCCATGACGTCGCCGACGGTGCGGGCAATCAGGTCGGTGCCACTGCCGGCGGTGAACGGCACGATGAACCGTATCGGCTTGGTGGGATAGCCTGTGCCGGTGGATGCGGACGCAGGCGGGGAGGATGTCTGTGCCGATGCGCTGCCTGCGCCCAGCAGCGTGATGCTTGCAATGGCAAAGGCCGCAGCAGCAGCAAAGGTCGTTATTTTCATGGGTTTTCCATCGATCTAGGTGTAAAAATAGGCTGTAGCCCTTGTCCCCTATGCATAAGCAGCTATTACTTATATAGTATTACAGTTTGAGGGCGCTGGCAATCTTGCGCCCCGAAGCGCGCAGGGCCGCCAGCTTGGGCGCCAAATCCACACCCAGCAACTGGCCATGGCGCTTCTTCCATTGCCCAGCCACCATCACGCTGTCAATGTTGGCCAGCGAGGTCTGCATCACCACTGAATTGACGGCATCGTGCACCGGCTGCATGTTCAAGTCACTCGCGCGGATCATCACCAAATCGGCCTGCTTACCCGGGGCCAGCGAGCCAATGCGGTGCAACTGCTTGAGCATGCGCGCGCCCTCCACGGTGACCCACGACAGCGCCTCGCGCGTGGTGATGGTGGACGTGGGCGGGATGCTGCCGTGCAATTCACGATAGGCAAAATTGTCCAGGCTGCGCTGCTGCCCCAAAGCGATGCGCGCCTGTGTCAGCATGTCCCCACTCATCACACTTTCCAGGTCAACGCCCAGCGATGGGGCCTTGCCCAGAGCACGCAGGCGGCCCGTGATGGGGTGGCCGTGCCCTTGCGACATTTCGCTCTCGGCTGCCACAGAAAAGCTCATGCCCAGCCCGCAAAACCGCTTGAGCTGATCGTCGCTCAGCGCATGGCCGTGCACGATGTTGATGTGCTCGCCCAGAAGGCCGGCGGCTTCCAGCTTCTCCCAGCCATCGGGCGTGCGCGCTGGCCCACCGCCCTGGTGCATGGACGCGATCAGCCCCAGGTCTTTGGCCATGGCGAAGTCGTGCAGGGCCACTTCGAGCGTTGAGTAATGCGGCCCCAGCACCGCCGCCTGCACGCTCAGCAGCGCATGGCCTTGATGGCTTTTCAGCAGCCGCTCGATCTCGGCACGCGGGTGCGGCACCTCCCAAAACGGCGTCTGCCCCGGCTTGGGGTCGGGCTTGGCCGTACCGTGGAAAAACGCCGCGCGGATGCCGGATTCAAGCAGGCCCGCAATGGCCGCATCGTTGTGCGCCGGCGTCGGGTTGTTATGGCACCAGTCGGCAAGCAGGGTGGTGCCGCAGTTAAGCTGGTTCAGTGCGCCCACCAGCGTAGCAATGTGCAGGTCTTCAGGCGCAAACACGGTGGCCAGGCCAGCGTGCATTTTTTGAAAATACTCAAGCAAAGTCCAATTGGACGCCAGCCCACGCAGAGCCGTCTGCCAGGTGTGCATGTGG
>JAYVNK010000170.1:0-5308 GCA_043758475.1 Comamonadaceae bacterium
CTTCCGGGTACGTGGCAGAAAACAGCAAGGTCTGGCGTTCTTTCGGGCACTGCTTGGCCACAGTGGCGATGTCGTCAAAAAAGCCCATGTCCAGCATGCGGTCGGCCTCGTCCAGCACCAGGGTGTTCAGCGCGTCAAGGTTCAAATACTCGCGCTGCAAATGGTCCATGATGCGCCCCGGCGTGCCCACCGCAATGTGCGCGCCGTGCTCCAGGCTGGCACGCTGCCCGCGCAGCGCCACGCCGCCGCACAGGGTGACGACCTTGATGTTGTCCGCCGCGCGCGCCAGGCGGCGGATTTCCACCGTGACTTGATCTGCCAGTTCGCGCGTGGGGCACAGCACCAAAGCCTGCACGGCAAAGCGGCGCGGGTTCAGGTTCGCCAACAGCGCCAAAGCAAAAGCGGCAGTTTTGCCGCTGCCGGTATTGGCTTGGGCGATCAGGTCTTTGCCCAAGAGCGCGGGGGGCAGGGCAGCCGCCTGGATGGGGGTCATCTCCAGGTAGCCGAGTTGTTCCAGGTTGGCCAGGGTGGCGGGGTTCAATTGCAGGGTGGAGAAGCTGAGCGGGTTCGTAGGGGTGGTCATGGGGGGATTATCCGTACCTGACCCAGCGGGGACATGGTACAGAGCAACCTGAAGATGAACGTAAACAACCCATCGCATCAAAATCAACCCACCTTGATCTTGGGCAAAATGCGGTTCATGGACGAGCGGGCCGTTCGCCCATGAACTTCTGGAGAAAACATGCAAAATACAACCCGGCAGCGCAAACTGCTTCCTCTCGTGCTCGCCACGGCGATGCTCGGCGCCTGCGGCAGCGCGGTCGTCAACCCCGTGACGGGCCAGAGCGAGCGCTCGGTCATGAGCGAGGCGGCGGAAATTGAGGAAGGCAAAAAAGCCCATGCCCAGGTGCTGCAAGAGTACGGCGTGGTCAAAAATCCCCGGCTACAGGCCTATGTGAATGACCTGGGCCAGCGCCTGGCCAAACAGTCTCACCGCAGCCAGTTGCAATGGCATTTCACGTTGCTGGACAGCCCCGAGATCAATGCCTTTGCGTTGCCCGGCGGGTACGTGTACGTCACGCGCGGCATCATGGCGTACATGGAAGACGAGGCCGACCTGGCCGGTGTGATGGGCCACGAGATTGGCCACGTCACCGCGCGCCACGGCGCCCAGCGTGCCACGCGGGAGCAGAACGCCGGGCTGGGCGTGCTGGCGGCCAGTGTGCTGGGTGCATTGCTGGAGGCGAAAGGCGTTGCCGGGGCTGGGCAGGCTGCCAGCCAGGTGTCACAAACCGCTGCTGCCGGGTACGTGGCCACGTACGGGCGCGAGCAGGAGTTGCAGGCCGATGGCCTGGGCGCGGAGTATCTGGCGCGCAGCAATTTCGACCCCAAGAACATGATCAGCGTCATCAATGTGCTTAAAAATCAGGAGCGCTTTGCAGCTGACCAGGCGCGCGCTGAGGGGCGTGCCGCGCCCGCGCAAAATAGCTGGCTGGCATCGCACCCCAGCAACGACCAGCGGTTGCAGCAGATCACCCAGCTTGCGGCGCAGTACAAGGGCAACTACAGCGACGATGGCCGCACCCGCTTTTTGCAGGCCATCAACGGCATGGACTTTGGCGATGGTGCCGACCAGGGCGTCACGCGGGGCCGCAATTTTTACCACGAACCGCTGGGCATTGCCATCACCGCGCCCGTGGGCTGGAAGATCCAAAACGGGGCCGACCAGCTCACCCTGGTCAACCCCACGCAGGACGCGGGTCTCATCATGAAAACCGTGCCCGCCGACGCTGGTAAAACGCATGAAGAAATCATCCGCAACGTGCTTAAACCGACCGATGGCCGCGCTGACCGGCTGACCATCAACGGTTTTGCGGCCACGCATTTTGTCGGTGGCCGCAACGATTCCCAGGGCAAGCCGCAGCCGGTTGAGGTCACCTTGGTGAGCGGCCCTGCCAATGCCGTGTACCTGCTGGCCTATGCTTCCAAAGATGCAGCGGCGTTGCAGCGCGCGCGTGGCTCGCTACAGGAAGCGCAGGCGAGCTTTCGGCCCATCACCGCGGCCGACCGCGCCGCCGCCAAACCGTGGACCGTGAAGACTGTGCCCTACCCGCGTGGCGGCTTTGCTGAGCTGGCGCGCACGTCGCCGCTGGGCACACCCGAGCAGCAGTTGCGCCTCATCAATGGCTACTACGGCGGCGGCGAGCCTACGGCAGGGCAACTGGTGAAAGTGGTGGGGCCCTGAGTTCCTGGGGTGCTATATTTAACATAGCTAATTATGCATATCCCACAAGGGATAGAGGCTAATTTCATTGCTAAATCGGCCAAAGGATTTTTAAATGGGTTTATCCTTCAGCGCACTGACATCCGGCAATGCCGCGCCAAGCACGGCTGCTGCATCCAGAATGCCGGTACCCGCCACGCCGGGCCCCCAAACCGGCGGCACGCGTGCGGTGGCTTTGGCGATTTCCCTGAAGGCGCAAACGCGCATCCAGGATTTCCCATACTTTTGACTGATGTCACTTGCCCGATGCGTCAACCACAGGGCGGCAACGCCAGTTGACAACGCGGTAGCGTAAGACGTGCCATCCCCATTGTCCCGATAGACATAAGGACCCGCCTTCTTCTCAATCGTGGCCCGGCGGATGTCGGCAGCGGGGGCCGACCAGTCGATCTCGGTCCCCCGGCTTGCCTTGGCCCAGACCTGGTCTTTGCTGGTCGTGCCGCCCACTGCGATGGTGCGTCCGAAGCAGGCGGGGGCGACCACCGGGGCCACGTGCTGTCCGCCGGCGCAGACAAAAATGACGCCTTTTTCATAAGCGTTGTTGATGGCCGACTTCGCCCTTGGCGTGAGGATGCGCGGGAATGCGCCCATGCTGAGGTTGACCACGTCCACTTGGGCAACATCCACCAGATAGTTCAGCGCGTCGGCCAACGCGGAAAGCTGGTCATTGATCAACACGGTGTTGGATATGCGGACAACCACGTGCGGCACTTTGGGCGCGCAGCCGTAAAACGTGCTGCCGCCGTCGCCGCTTGGATGCCATCCGGAAATTGTCGCCCCAATGCGCGTGCCATGACCCCAAAACGGGCCGCTGCGGGGGTCTTCACCCGAAGGATCACCTGGCTCGTTGCCAGAGGCAGGGTCGGGGCTGTAAAAATTGCGGCATTCCGACTCCAGCAGCCAAGGGCTCGCGGTGCCCACTGCACCAGCTACCCCCGTGTATCCCAACGCGGGATGCCGCGTAAACCCGGTATCGATTTGCCCCACTTTGCATGCCCAGGCAATGGTGTCCGGGCCACCCAGCAAAGCCCACGCCTGCGGTACGTTGATGTTGGCGAGATGCCACTGCACCCCGCTTGTGGCTGGCACGGCAATGTTGGGCTGCGCGTCCAGCTCCGTTATGGCCCGGTGGGTGACCAGCGCCAGTGCATCTTCGTCGGAGATCGGATTAACCTTGTCGACACGGACACCGTTTGACTGTAAATACTGCCAGGGATCAATCCCATACTGTGCCTGGATGGCGTCCAGAATGTGCCGGGGAATCAGCGCCCGGTTTCGGCTGACGGGCGTCAGCCGCACGTCCAGCCCGTCCAGCAGCAGCCGGTTGATGGTGGCTTGAATGGCCGGGAAGGTCAAAACGTCGGACTCGATCAGATAATTGCCGTAAGCCATTGCGCGCTCCCAGGGGATGGACAGGTTGATGCAAACCATCGTAGCGATTGCGGCAAGCCGCGTCATCCCCCAATTTGATGATGAAGCATGGCAAGCGGAGATACCCACACCCGGGGCTAGCCAGCCAGACAGCCCCATATACTATTATTTGTATAGCTACTTATGCATATAATACAAGGGCTGGAGGCCATTTTTACTGCTAGTTCAGGTAAAATGCAGCATGACCCTGCACATTTCCACATCCTTCGACTCCGGTGCCATTGACGTCGTCAGCCTGGCTGATCCCAGCAACATCCAGCTCAATATCCGAAAAGACAACGCGAGCGAATTTGCGCAGTGGTTTCATTTCTCGCTGCAAGGGGCGGCGGGCCTGGCGGTCACCCTGAATTTTCTCAACGCGGGCCAATGCGCTTACCCCAAGGGCTGGGAGGGTTACCGGATCAACGCCAGCTACGACCGCCAGCACTGGTTTCGAATCGACACCCGTTTTGACGGGCAGGTGATGTCAGCAGATATCACGCCTGAAACCCAAGTGGTCTACTTTGCCTACTTCGAGCCCTATTCACACGAGCGGCACCTTGACCTGATTGGCTCGGCCGCTACATCGGAACAGGTTCAAGTGCAGCATCTAGGCCAGACGCTGGACGGGCGCGACATGACGCTGTTGCGCATCGCCGATGCAGCCGGTGCGGTACCCATCGCGCAGCGCAAGAAAATCTGGCTCATCGCCCGCCAGCACCCCGGTGAAGCCATGGCCGAATGGTTTGTTGAAGGCTTTGTGGAGCGCCTGCTGGATGGCGACGACCCGGTGGCGCGCGTGCTGCTGGCCCACTGCGTTTTTTACGTGGTGCCCAACATGAACCCCGACGGCGCGGTGCGCGGCAACCTGCGCACCAACGCCGGCGGTGCCAACCTGAACCGCGAGTGGGCCGCGCCCAGCCTGGAGAAATCGCCCGAGGTATTTCTGGTGCGCCAGAAGATGCTGGAAGTGGGTGTGGACCTCAACCTCGACGCGCATGGCGATGAGGGCCTGCCCTATAACTTTGTCGTGGGCACTGAGGGCACGGCCGGCTATTGGCCGCGCATTGAAGCGCTGGAGGCCACGTTCAAGTCAGCTTGGCAAACCACCTGCCCTGATTTCCAGACCGCGCAAGGCTATGGCCGCGCCGCGCCGGGCGCAGCCAACCCCACGCTTGCCACCAACTGGGTCGGCCAGCAATTCAACTGCCTGGCCTTCACCATTGAGATGCCGTTCAAGGACAACGCAGACTTGCCCGAGCCGCAAGCGGGCTGGAACGGCGAGCGCTCAAAACGCCTGGGTGCCAGCGTGCTGTTGCCCATTCTGGCGGTGGCGCCGCAATTGCGCTGACGGATCGATGCGCCGCTTACAGTCCACTCACAGCCAACAGATGAAGTGCGCACTATGATGCGGACTGGCCAATTCATGTTCCCACGACCTGTTCCATGACTGATTTGATGCAAGCCGGGTTCGGTACTGTCGCCCAAGCCATCCACCAGCACGCCTTGCAGTCCCCAGCGCATCGCGCGCTGGTGGAGGCAATGGGGGCGGCGGCGGCCAGCAAGGCTGGTTCCCGCGCCCTGACCTACGCGCAGCTGGATGCCCTGATGGAC
>JAYVNK010000171.1:0-5307 GCA_043758475.1 Comamonadaceae bacterium
GTGCCTTAAACCGCTCGGCCAAGCTTCCTTGCGTCTATTTTAGCTGGCTTGGGATTGCGGTCGGGTTTTGATACGTGGCTGATTCGACAGGGCTTGGTCATGGACCATGATTTGAGCCTGTTTTAAAGGTAATTTAGCCCTCTGGCCCTCGTCAGATATGAATATCTAGCTATATAGTATGTAGCAAATAAGATCAGGCTCCGCTGACGCTCAGCGCACAGATTTTTTTTCGCAGCAATCGGCGGAAAGCACCCGGATCGTCAGTCCGTCCGGACCCCGGCGGGCTGACGTCCCTGATCAAGGGGTGGGCACCGGCGACAGCGTGGGTATCAAAACCCGGTGCATAAATGCGCGCAGCACCGTGCATTACTGCGAAATCGTCGCCCAGCCGGCGCGCAATGTCATCAGTCAAATGCGGCGCAATGCAGGCCACGTGGGCCAGACCTCGCAGATTTTCTGCCAGGCCATCGGGGTCAACACCGTAGTAACGCGATTGCGGCCGGTTAACCAGGGCGATGACGGGCAATGTCCGGTCGTGGGCCAGCAGGTGGTCGCATAAGGCGTCGAGTTGCCACCGGTCAATCACCTCACGCGACGCACCCTGCACTGCGAGCCCTGCATCTTCCAGTTCCAGGCCTTCCACCCAGTCACCGAGCAGGCGCGGCGGGGCAACGACCAACGGCGCGTCTGGCACGTCGGTACAGGCGGTTTGCAGGCCCACCACGTCGGCGCTGCCCGCATCTGTGACCTGCACGCGCGTCATCCAGGTGCGCCGCCCGTTGCGTTCTTCATGCGCCACGGAAAGCGACCAGACTGACGCATCCGCATTGGCCGACACCAGCAACTCCTGGCCTGGCAAAGAGCGCCCGAAATTGCTGCGGTCCATGTCTGATGCAGAAGGCAGCAGCCGTGGCCACTTGGCACCCACCCATCGCCAAGCAAGCTCCCGGGCGCGCAGACGGTTCGCCTGGGAGTGCACGCGGCTATGGAGCGTAGAACGGACGACAACTCTCATGCGGACTGCTCCCCAAGGCGGATGGTCGTGTGGGTGAGGGTGAGGGTGTGGACACGGGCGCGGGCGCGGGGGCAGACGTGGGTCCAGTACTGGAGCATGTGCGGGCGAATTGGGCGAGGCATTTTTTATACTGGGTGGCGGTGATTCCATGCAATTTTCAGGCCATTGTGGGGGGATGTGGCGCTACAAATTGCTACCGTTGGTTGCGCGATGTCTCAAACCGCAAGCAGGCCCCGCTCTTCTATGAACGCCACGACCTGCGCCAGCCCAGCGTTGGTTTTCAGGTTGGTCATCACAAACGGCTTCAGCCCTTTGGCCGTGGTTCGCATGCGCCGCGTGTCGGCTTCCATCATGCCCAGGTCTGCGCCCACATACGGTGCGAGGTCAGTCTTGTTGATCACGAACAGGTCGCTTTTGGTGATGCCGGGGCCGCCCTTGCGCGGGATTTTTTCACCGGCCGCCACGTCAATCACGTAGATGGTCAGGTCGCTCAATTCGGGGCTGAAGGTGGCGGCCAGGTTGTCGCCGCCGCTCTCGATGAAGACGATGTCGGCATTGGGGAAATCAACCAGCATGCGGTCGATGGCTTCGAGGTTTATCGATGCATCTTCGCGGATGGCGGTGTGCGGGCAACCGCCGGTTTCCACGCCCATGATGCGTTCGGCATCCAGCGCGCCGCTCACTGTGAGGATGCGCTGGTCTTCCTTGGTGTAGATGTCGTTGGTGATGGCCACCAGGTCGTACTTGTTGCGCATGGACTTGCACAGCATTTCCAGCAAAGTGGTCTTGCCCGAGCCGACCGGGCCGCCAATGCCCACGCGCAGAGGAGGCAGGCTTTTGGTGCGGTTTTTGATGTGGTGCAAGGTGGACATGGTGAGCTTTCAAACTTTCAAGATCTGAACAGTCGTGAATATTGGGTTTCGTGCTGCGCACTCCGGATGGCCAGCATGGGAGAAAAGGCCTGGCGTTCAGTGCCATCCAGGGCTGCGGCATAGTCTACGGCGGCGGGAATTCCTGCAGCCAGTGCAGACAGTATGCGCTGCCCCGCGCTTTGACCCAGTGGCACGGATTTGATGGCCGCCTGCACCATGTTCTCGGCCCAGCCAAAGGCAAATGCCAGCATGCAATCGCGCGTACTTGAGTGGGTGCTTGAGGCTGCCAGCGCAAACGCCACCGGGTAGGTAGGCTGCATCTGCGCGCAGGCTTCAATCTTCGCGGGGGTGGCCGTGGTGTGATTGCGCAGCCACTCCAGCAGGGAACGGCCCATTTGCTCGGTTTGCGCCCGGAACTCGCTGCTTTCACGGGTTTGCAATACCCAGGCGTTGAGTGTGGCGAGCTGGCCAAGGTCGCCAAGCTCGTGCATTTCTGTTTCGCGCCAGGCTTCAATGGCTTTTGCAACCACTGCCAGATCGCCCCGTGCCAGCGTCATGTGGAGTTGGTCTGTCAGCCACTCAACTGCTATTTGTTCAGTAGCTACGTCTGTATGATTGATAAGGGCTTCAAGACCTTCTGAGTAGGAAAATCCGCCAATTGGCAAGGCCGGCGACGCCAGCCACATTAGCTGCATCAGGCTGGCATCTTGCATGGCCTGGTCCGGTTGAGTTTGCGGCGATTCAATGCCCGTGGGAATGGTTGTGGCCTTGGTCATGGGGGTGAACATGCGCATGGTCATGACCGTGGCGCGCCACCTGCGTCACTTTGGACTCATGAGCCCCCTGCGGTTCATGATCGTCATGCGAGTGCCCGTGTGCGACATGCGCGTGCCCGCCCGTTGCATACGCGCCGTTCTCAGGCTCAAAGGCCTCATCCACCGGGTTCACTGTCAAATGCATGGCGCGCAGCATGTCGGCCAGCACGTGGTCGGGCTCGATCTTCAGGTGGTCGGGTTTGAGCTCTATCGGCACATGGCGGTTGCCCAGGTGGTAGGCCGCCCGGATCAGGTCATACGGCGAGCCATGCACGGTGCAATGCGTGATGCGCAGCACCGGCTGTGGTGCTGCTATGACTTTGATGAGCGAGCCGTCTTCAGCAACCAGCACGTCGCCACCGCGCGCTACGGTGCCACGTGGCAAAAAGATGCCGAGCTGCCGGCCTTGCGAGTCGGTCGCGTCGAAACGGCTTTTCTGACGCACGTCCCAATCGAGTTCGACTGTCGCCGCGCGTTTGAGCAATACCGGGGCCAGGCCTTTGCCTTGGGGCATGAGTTTGGAAGCTTGGAGCATATTTTTGATGCGGCAATATATTTGCCGGGAACGTGAATTCAGTTTGCCGATATCGGTAGAAGTGTTGCGTAAAGTTGTTCGACGCTCAGGCTCAAAGGCACGCAAACCAGAGAACAACTTTCGCCCGCCCCCAAGCTGGTTTGATGCCACTGGCCCATGTCCTGCCGTTGGTACAGCTCGACGGCGACTATGTCTTGCGAGATGATGAGGTACTCACGCAGGGTAGCGATTTTGAGGTACGCGGCCAGCTTTTCGCGCCGGTCAATGCCTTCGGTCGAGGGCGATGAAACCTCTGCCAGCAGGCCGGGCAGCGACTTGAACATCGGGTCAGTGTCCTGCGGGTTGCAGACCAGCATGACATCCGGGTAGTAGTAGATGTTGCCCCCCTCCAACCGCAGCCGCATGTCGCCCATGAACGGGCGGCAGGCAGACCCATTGCAGGCGGCGTGACAGGCTACAGCCAAGTTCAGCGCAATCGTGTTGTGGCGCTCGCTGGCACCGGCCATGGCGTAAATGGCGCTGTAAACAAATTCATGCTTGTCCAACGCATGCTCTTCCTGCGCCAGATAGTCGTGTTCGGTGAGCGGTTTGACGAGTGCGTAGGCCATGGGTCGAAGGATAGCTGATGCGGCGTGGTTGTCGAATTTCCAGCTTGCATCCGACAGGGATTTCGATTAATATAACAAATGTTATAACTTCGAGGTTCACCATGTCTTCACTTAAACTAACGCAAATCGGCAATTCGGTAGGTGTCATTTTGCCAAGAGATGTATTGGCTCGGCTCAAAGTTGCCAAAGGCGATACGATTTTTTTGACGGAAGCGGCCAACGGCCTCACCTTGACGCCTTATGACCCCGAATTGGGAGAGCAGCTCAAACTTGGCCGCGAGTTCATGCATGCGTATCGTGACACCTTTCACCAGCTTGCCAAATGAGCGAATGGAGATGGATCAACCGGCAGGTGCTGCTCCTCTTGCATGATGAAAGCCTGGCCGAGCATGGCGGTGCCAGTGGCTTGCGTGACGAAGGTTTGCTGGAATCCGCGCTTGCACGTCCCCTGAATTTGGCGCTGTATGGCAAGCCTGATGTTGCTGATCTCGCGGCTTCTTATGGCCTCGGTTTGGCCAAGAACCACGCATTTGTTGATGGGAACAAACGCGCTGCTTTCCTGGCGGTGGGTTTGTTTCTTGGGCTTAATGGGTATCGGCTGGATACGACCCAAGCTGATGCGACTTTGATGGTGCTCTCGGTGGCCGCAGGCGAAACGGACGAGGCAGGATTCGCGCAGTGGATACGCAGTCACATCAAAGTTCGCTGAGCGTACAACTTGCGTTTAAAACAGAAAATACCGCTGCGCCATCGGCAAGCTTACCGCCGCCTCACACGTCAGCAGTTCGCCGTCGGCACGCACTGAATAGGTCTGCGCATCAATTTCCATCTTGGGCAGGTAGCTGTTGTGCACCATGTGCTGCTTGCGAATGCCACGGATGTTTTTGACGGCGCTTAACGTCTTGCCCAGGCCGAAACGTTCCTTGATTCCGGCATTCATCCCCGCCTGCGACACAAAGGTCAGCGAGCCGCGTACCAGCGCCCCGCCGAACGCGCCAAACATCGGGCGGTAGTGCACCGGCTGCGGCGTGGGGATGGACGCATTCGGGTCGCCCATGGCGGCCATGGCGATGAAGCCGCCCTTCAAAATCAGTGCGGGTTTGACGCCAAAAAACGCGGGCTTCCACACCACCAAGTCCGCCCATTTGCCGACTTCGATGCTGCCCACTTCGTGGCTGATGCCGTGGGCCAGTGCGGGGTTGATGGTGTATTTGGCGATGTAGCGTTTGACGCGGAAGTTGTCATTGCGTTGCAGTGCTTCGACGGGCTCAGCACGAATGGAATCCGTTCGTGCTGAGCCGATCAAAGGAGCTGCCAGCCAGCCGCGCTGCGCTTTCATCTTGTGCGCCGCCTGCCAGGTGCGGATGATGACCTCGCCCACGCGGCCCATGGCCTGGCTGTCGCTGCTCATCATGCTGATGGCGCCCAGGTCGTGCAGGATGTCTTCGGCGGCAATGGTTTC
>JAYVNK010000172.1:0-5279 GCA_043758475.1 Comamonadaceae bacterium
CGGCGTTTTACAACGCGACGGTCGAAATGGGCGTGGCCAACAAGGTCACCGCGTTCACCGCATCAGACTTTGGCCGCACGCTGGCCAGCAATGGTGACGGCTCTGACCATGGCTGGGGCAGCCACCACCTGGTCGTGGGCGGTGCCGTCAAAGGCAATGCGTTTTATGGCACGCCACCGCCCGTCAGCGTGGCCAGCACGGCGGCCCCGGCCGACCAGTGGCATGTCGGCCAGGGTCGCTTGCTGCCCAGCACATCGGTGGACCAGTATGCGGCGACTCTGGCCAAGTGGTTTGGCGTCGCGGACGCCGAGTTGCCGGGAATTTTGCCAAACATAGGGCACTTCGGCGGTGCTGGCTACCCGGTGAATTTGGGCTTTATGGCCTGAAATCCTCAAACGCCTGCGCCGACAGGGGGCGGCTGAAGTGGTAGCCCTGCGCCTCAGTGCATCCCCTGGCGCGCAAAGACTCTAACTGGCCTTCTGTTTCGTCGCCGCCCAGGCGCGCGACGGTGTCCTGCTGCGTTGTCCAGCACCACGCGCTGTTCGCGTAGCGCCAGACGCAACTGAGCCAGCGTGTCGCGGCGCATTGAATGCGCCTTGGGCGCAGTGTTTTCTGTTGTCACGGGGCGCATGTTCGCACACAACTCCGGCAGACCGCCAAAATACTGTCAATAATGCCTATAGCCCTTGTTATATATGCATAGTTAGATATTAATTATGTAGCGAAATAGCCTGCCGTTGCGGGCTTGGGACGTAGCCAAAGCGCTGCGGCAGGTCGCTTGCAAGCACGTCTTGCGGCGTCCACACACCGGCTTGCACCGCGTCTGCCGCAAGCGCCACATCCTGCGTATGGACCAGGCCAAAACCGATGTCGGCTTCCAGGTAAACGCGCCCCTGCTCGTCCAGCACGCAGCGCAGCGCGCGAGCGGCGCGGCCATCGTGCGACACCACTGCGAATTCATGATTTGAATCCTCGCTCGAAGCCCGGCTGATGCGCCAGATCCACGGCGTGGCCTCTAGCTCCACATACACCTTTTGCGGGCCGTTCTGGAAGAACCACCGGCCCGTGGCATCTGACTCGTAGTTGCGCTGGATGAAGTCGATCAGTTTTTCGTGCTTCAGCATCGAGCCTTTGCTCTGCAACGTGCCACCTGCAAATGGGCCTGCCGCCTGCACGCGGTCATCGCGCATGTACCAGTTGCCGCGCGCGTCCAGCCCAAGCCAGCCAAAGCAATCGGGCACGTTGGGCCATTTGGCCAGCGCTTGTTTGACAATATCGTCCATAGTGTGTGCTCCCACGCTTGTCGCTGCGCGTACTGCGCTGCCCTCCAAGAGGGTTAATTTTTCTAGGGGCGGCCCGTCGAAAAATTGTATTTTGCTCCCGCGCATCAAACGGTGTGCGACGCCAGCCATCCGCCCACGGCGTCTGGCATGGTGCGCACGTGGCCGGGGATGGGGCCTTTGGGGAAACCCACATGCCCGCCATGAGCGGGCTGCCACAGGGTCACGCTGTCGCCCACCTCGTTTTGGTGCGGCAACGACCAGGCGGGAATGAACGGGTCGTTGCGGGCGTTGACCACCAGCGCGGGGATGCGGATGCGGTGCAGGTGCGGCTTGGCGGACCCTCGGCCCCAATAGTCTTCGGTGCTTTTGAAACCGTGCAGGGGCGCGGTGAAAACATTGTCAAACTCATACAAATCGCGGGCCGCCACCACCGCCTCACGGTCAAACAGGCCGGGGTGCTGTTCAAGTTTTGCCAGCGCCTTGGGCTTCATGGCGTTGATGAACATGCGGGTGTACACCAGCCGGTTGAAGCCGCGCCCAATGGCCCAGCCGCTGGCCGCCAGGTCAACCGGCGAGCACACGCTGGCCACGGCGCTGACGGTTTTGCCCGCCTCGAAGCCCGCCTCTTCGGCCCAGCGCAGCAAAGCGTTGCCGCCCAGCGAAATGCCCACCGCAATGACCGGCCCGCTGTGCTGTGCACGAAAGCGTTGCAGGATCCAGCCGATCTCTTCAAAGTCCCCCGAGTGGTAGGCGCGTGGCGCCAGGTTGAGCTCGCCACTGCAGCCGCGAAAATGCGGCACGGCAAATGCAAAACCCCGCTCTTGTGCGTAGTCGGCAAAGGCTTCAGAATAATGGCTGCGGGAGGAGCCTTCAAGGCCGTGGAACAGCACCAGGAGTGTGGCCCCCACGTTTGTCGCTTTGCGTACTGCACTGGACGTGCTCGTGCCTGAGGCACTTGCCCTTCGCGCTGTCCCGATGTGCGCAGGCACATCGGGAGCCGCAGCGCTCAGCCCCACGGGGGCTAATTTTTCTAGGGGCGGCCCGTCGAAAAATTGCTCTGGGCCATCAATATCGGGCCCACCGGTCAAAAAATCAACATCAACAAAGTCCGCGTCTGGCGTGGTCCAGCGCTCACGCCGGTATTGCGGATGCGGCCCGAACACCCTGCGTGAATAAAGCGCAGGCCAGATGGTTTGAAGGTTGCCTCCCGGCAGCCAGGATGACACTACATAATTCATATCTAGCTATGCATGTCCCACAAGGGATAGAGGCTTATTTTGTTCTCAATGGAGCACTTGCGGAGCCTCATTGAGCTCGTGCGCCTCATTCTGCGTGCCGGGGCTGGCGTGGTGGGCCACCATGCGCCAGCCCTGGGCCGTGCGGTGATAGACGTTGGTGGCCAGCACATAGGCATGGGCGGGCCCGCCTTGCGTCAACACCTCAATGCGCTCCAGCACGTTGTGCACCACGCTGGTCAATGACTCCACCTTGCGCACCTGCTGCGGCCGCGCACGTATGCTGCCATTGGAAAACATGGCGTCGAAGGCGGCCCGGATGGCCAGTGCGCCCACCACGCGCGGCCCGCCGGGGTGCACGCACACCACTTCATCTTCATCGGCCCAGCAGGCCATGAGTTTTTCAATGTCGCCCTTCTGGAGCGCATCATAAAACGCAGCTTCAATCTCATCTGCCGATCCGCCGACGATGGCTGCCTGGGTTTTTGCTTTGGACATGGTTCTGGGGCTTCTGGTGCCAGCGGATTTTGCTGGAACTGTGAAGTGCGGTGCCTCGCAGTTAGCTATTGTTTCTATGTTACCGTTCGCATTCATGCCCAGTATCCCACGCAGGAGATTTATATGACTATGAATATGTCACGTTGGCTCTTCACCTTGTTCGCACTTCTGTCGCTTGGCGGTTGCGGCTACAACGATTTTCAACGGCTCGACGAGACCACCAAATCTGCCTGGAGCGAGGTGCTCAACCAGTACCAGCGGCGCTCTGACCTGGTACCCAATATTGTGGCCACGGTCAAGGGTGAGGCCGCGTTTGAGCAGGACACGCTGACCAAGGTGATTGAGGCACGCGCCAAAGCCACGTCGATACAGGTCACGCCTGAAACCCTGAACAACCCGGAAGCCTTCAAGAAATTCCAGGCCGCGCAGGGCGAGCTGGGCAGCGCATTGAGCCGCTTGATGGTGGTGTCGGAACAGTATCCCAACCTCAAGGCCAACAAGGGCTTCTCCGACTTGCGGGTGCAGCTTGAAGGCACTGAGAACCGCGTGACCGTCGCACGCAACCGCTACATCCAGGCGGTTCAGGACTACAACGTGCTGGCGCGCAGTTTTCCCAACAACTTGACGGCCATGGTGTTCAGCTACAGTGCGAAACCCAATTTCACCGTGCAAAATGAAGCGGCGATATCTGCACCACCGGTGGTGGACTTCACCAAGAAGTAATCCGGGTGAATGCCGCTGTGGCGCTGCACGCGCCCCGATTTTTGTTTCACGCCCTTATTCATGCCTTTGCCAGACTGGGACTGCTGGCCTTGATGCTGGTTTTTGCCATCGGCGCAAGCGCCCAGGGTCTGCTGCCGGTACCGCCGCTCACCGCGCATGTGATCGACCAGACCGGCACGCTCGACGCAGCAGCCACGCAGGCACTTGAAGCCAAGCTCACCGCGTTCGAGCAGCAAAAGGGCTCGCAGGTGGTGATGCTGGTGGTGGCGACCACGCAGCCCGAAGACATCGTGTCGTACGCCAACCGGGTTGGCAACGCCTGGAAAATCGGCCGCAAAGATGTCGGCGATGGCCTGTTGGTCATCGTCGCGAAAAATGACCGCAAGGTGCGCATGGAGGTGTCCAAAAAGCTTGAGGGGGCGATCCCCGATCTGGCAGCCAGCCAGATCATTGAAAGCGCCATCACGCCAAATTTCAGGCAAGGCAATTACGCAGCGGGGCTGGACGCTGCGGCAGGGCAAATCATGGCGCGCATCACCGGCGAGGCGCTGCCCACACCGGCTGTACGCCAGGGTCAGGCTCCTGGTTGGCAGATTAATGGCGACGGTTTTCAGTGGACTGACATGGCCATCTTCCTGCTGTTTGCGGTGCCGATTGGCGGAGCCGTAGCGCGCGGCCTCTTTGGTCCGAAGCTGGGGTCCTTGGTGACGGGGGGTGCCGTGGGCGCCCTGGCGTTGTTTGTCACGGCGAGTGTGGTCATTGCAGGCGTTGTGGGGGTCCTGGCGCTGATCTTCACCCTGATTGCAGGCTCTGGACGCTCGTCCGCTGGCCGGGGTGGCGGCTTGGGGGGGTTAGGTGGTCTGGGCGGTTTGGGCGGCTCTGGCAGGGGCGGCTGGAGTTCGGGTGGCGGCGGGGGTGGCGGTTTCAGCTCCGGCGGCGGGGGCGACTTTGGCGGCGGCGGCGCGTCAGGCAGCTAGTAGACGCGAGCTTGGCATCGACGGATCAACAACCATGTGGCAAAAACTCAAACGCATCTTCAGGCACCGCTGGCTGGACGAATCAGACGTGCGGCGCGCGGTCCCGCCCGAGCTGCTGCACCGCCTGACGCGGCGGGTCGCCGCCAGCGAGCAGCGCCACAGCGGCGAAGTGCGCATCTGCGTTGAAGCCGGTTTGCCCATGAGCTACCTGTGGCGTGGTGCCAAGGCGCGGGAGCGGGCGGTGATGATGTTTGGCAAGCTGCGCGTATGGGACACCGAGCACAACAACGGCGTGCTGATCTACCTGCTGCTGGCCGACCATGCCATCGAGCTGGTGGCCGACCGGGGGCTCAACCACCATGTGTCGGCTGCCCAGTGGCAGGCCATGGTGCAGCACCTGGGTGCGGCCATCCGAGGCGGGCGTTATGAAGAGGGTCTGACCCAGGCGCTGGAAGAGGTGTCAGCAGTGCTGGTGCAGCACTTTGCGCTGGCCGAGGGTGAATCCAATCCCAACGAACTGCCCAACGCACCGTTCTTGACCTGATGCGGCGTGGATTGAGAGG
>JAYVNK010000173.1:0-5278 GCA_043758475.1 Comamonadaceae bacterium
TCATTGAACAGGCCAGCCACCTGATTGAAGAACAGTGGATTCCGCAGAACGGTGCCCGCGTGGTCGCCCGTGCCTGGACTGACGCGGCCTTTCGCCAGCGCCTGTTTGCCAACGGCATCGCTGCGGTGGGCGAATTGGGCATCAGCCTGCCGCGCCATCACCGGCACTTGGTCGTTTTGGAGAACACGCCGGCCGTCCACAACGTGATCTGCTGCACTTTGTGCAGTTGCACGGCCTTCACCGTCATTGGCCTGCCGCCGGATTGGTACAAAGACCTGGAATACCGCGCGCGTGCGGTCCGCGAATCGCGTACGGTGCTCAGTGAAATGGGCCTTGACTTGCCGCCTGACATGGAAATCCGGGTATGGGATACCACGGCCGACACTCGCTACATGGTGCTGCCGGTGCAGCCACCCCACACGTTGGGGTGGTCCGAAGAAAAACTCGCCGCCATCGTGACGCAGGATGCCATGATTGGCGTGGCGCGGCTGTAAACAAGGAATTCAACCATGGACGGCATTCATGATCTCGGTGGCAAACAAGGTTTTGGCAAAGTGCGTTATTCACCTGCGGCCCCGGCCTTTCACGCGCCGTGGGAGAAACGCGCCAACGCGCTGTATTCACTCGCGGTGAAGGCGGGCATTTTCAACATGGACGAGTACCGCCACGCCATCGAACGCATGGAGCCGCGCCACTACCTGTCCGCCAGTTATTACGAGCGCACACTGACCAGCCTGGCGACGCTGCTGGTTGAAAAAGGCATCGTGACGCGGGAAGAACTGGAACGCCGCGCGCAGGGGGCATTTCCCCTGGCAGCGCCCAGCGCGCCGGGCCGGTCCAACTTGCCAGAGCGCACGCGTTTTGCGATTGGCGATACCGTCATGGTGCGCAACGACCACGTGCCCGGCCATATCCGCATGCCCGCTTACATTCGTGGCAAACGCGGCGTGGTGGTGGGCGAATCACCCGCCTACCCTTTTCCCGATGCGCACGCGCATGGCGTGCCTGCGGATGACGAGCCAACCTACGATGTGCGGTTCAGTGCGGTTGATCTGTGGCCGAATTCGGCGGATGCCGCGTTTGTGCACGTCGGCGTGTTTCAGAGCTATCTGGTGGGCGTGGGGTAAGCGATCCGCCTTCTGCAACGGATTGATTTGCTACAACTATAGTAGCTATTTATGCACTGTATACGGGGGCTACAGCCCGATTTGGCACCTAAACTGGCGTCAAACGCTCAATTTCAGGCTCAGGCGTGCCTGTCCACGCCATGCGCCACGCCGACGCCCTTCTCACATTGCCCACCAGCGCAGGCCGGAAGCAAGCCAGGTTGGTGCCACCGGCCCTGCGCACGCTCGGGTAGATGATGCCCAGCGAGCCCTGCGCAAGCAACTGGTCGGCCAGATCTTGCGACGCCACGTAGCTGCGCGGATTCAAACAGGCTGCAAACTTCTTCTGCGCCCGCAGGTCGTGAAATTCATTGGTGAAGTCTGCCAGGTACGCCTGGTAGTCCACAGAGTCGTCAAAGCGGTTGATCTCCTGGTATTCCACCGTTTTGTGAAAGACGATTTCTGCCAGCGCGGTCTCCATTTCAAACCCGCAATACCAGGCACCGCGCTCGCCATCGTTGAAGCGGCTGCCTTCGGGTCGTGGGTACGTGAAAGCAGCGTTGACTATGCGGAAATTGGGCGTGCCAAACACCAACTCGTCAATGCCGATGCCAGGCAGACCGCCGCGCTCGCCCACCAGGCGCTGGTTGGTGGCGTTGTCCAGGTCAAACAAGTCCTGCAAATGGCTGGCGTCGTGGGCAATGCCCTGCAACACCGAGTCTTCAGACTCTGCAAACCGGCTGGGGATGAGTCGGCAGGTGTCGAACTGGCGCAAGGCTGTCAGTGGCGGCATCCGCGGAATCCTCTTGGTGGCTCGCAAGGCCGTGGGCTTGACCAATTCACAGCCCGCCGCGCCGGGCGTCGAGTAATTTGCGCACCGTCTGCATGGCAATCAAGCCGCCCGACAGCATGTACTGCAACGGCGTCTGGCCGGCAAAGATGATGTTCTGGTTGGGCAGCAGCACCCATTCATCGGCCAGCTTGTCGCCATACAGGATGTGCAGCGCCTTGTAGATGCCGATCAGGAACGAGATGCGTGTGATGCGGTCTACGTCGAGCATTCGGTCGGCGTTTTTCTTCCACTCATAAAAAGCGCTGCTGGACAGGCCGCCCAGCAGCTCGCGGGCATCTTCGTCTTTGACGCGCCATTGGGCCGCCAGACTGAAAAACCCCTTGATGGCAGAGCCCGACAGGCGCTCGCGCTCGGCCCGTGCGTTCAGGTCAACCAGCGCGGTGGGCTCGAAGCGGCTGGTGGGGTAGGCAAGCGCAAGGGACATGTTAAAACTCCTTTTATGGATATTTTATACTCCATTTTAGAATACTTCAAATTGCAGGTGATTTTTCGGCAGGTGATTTTTGTCAGCGGGTGATGTTCAAACTCACTCCAGCACCTGCCCCAGCCGCCCCCAGCGCACGCCCTTCTCATCGGCCGAAAACCACACCTGGCGCGCGCGGCCCAAAATGTCCTGCATGGGCACGGTGCCAAAGTTGCGCGAGTCAATGCTGTTTTGCCGGTTATCACCCAGTACAAACACCTGCCCGTCTGGCACGGTGAGTTTCAAGTCTGTGGCAGCGAGAGTTTGCGCGCGGTTCAGGGGCGGCAAACCGGCAGCTGGGATCGCAGCCTCCGGGTTGGCCTTTGCTGGCCCGGTGGGCGCGGAGGGTTCCGGCCATTGCACCTGCCACGTACGCCCGTCGATGGCCTCCATGACCACGGCGAGTGCGCCAGCGGCTAGCGGCGCGGTGGCCGGTGCAATGACCGCTTGCAATGGCTGTCCGTTGACCCAAACCTGCCGGTCCTTGAGCTGGATCTGGTCCCCCGGCAGGCCAATCACGCGCTTGATGTAGCGCACGCTGCGGTCATTCGGGTAGGCAAACACCGCAATGTCGCCCCGGTGCACGCCCTGTTTGCAGCCGGGGCAGTTGTAGCGTTTGTCGGCCCAAATTCTGTCGCCCCGGCGCACGCTGGGCTCCATGCTGGCAGACGGAATGTAAAACGGTTCCACCTGATGTTCCCGCACATACAGCGTGAGCAATGGCAGGGCCAGCAGGTCACACAGCACAAAAACCAGCGCGTAGACGCCGCTTTGCTGCCAGGCCCTGGCCGGGCCACCCTTGTGGTCGCGCGCGCCGAGCCACGCGTCCCACACGGCATAACCCCAAACGCTGAGCGCGGCAACAAGGCTCAGCACCAGCACCGGCAGCATCATGCCATCCGGCAGATAGAGCGCGACCAGCGCCATGGCGGGAATGCACAGCGTGGCAAAGCCCAGGAAGAGCCAGATTGCACGGTTCACGTCCCCGTTGTAGATCTGGCCGAAGCCTGGCAGGATGAGCGACGCCAGCGCTGCGATGACGGGGCGGCGCGGCGTCATGGCGTGCGCCGCAGCCGGATCGAATGCAGCTTGCGGGGCAAGGGGATTCAGGGGATTCAAGGGATTCAGGGAATTCATGACTTTTCCTTCAGAGAGAGTCGATAGGTTACGTTCAAGGATCTAAAGGGCGGCACCTGCCAGCCACAGGCCAAACACAAAAGCCGCAAGCTGGTCCAAGCCCAGCACAAACCCCAACAAGCCGCCGCCAAGCCAACCCGCGCGTGCCGCCAGCCAACGCAGGCGGGGCCAGTCAACTGGCTTTGATGAGTCCCGGCTGCGGGTCCATGCAGGAAATTGCGCAACTCGCGGCGCGGGCTGTGACGCACCATGCAGTGCGTGGTGCGGCAACGGTTGAATTTGCGCCGCCAGGTTGTTCATGACCCGCTGCGCAAAGTCTGTTGGCGGCTGCAAAAAGTCTTCGCGCAGCAGTGGATCCAGGTCGTCATTCATGGTGAGTCTCCGAGGGTGCGGTCAATTCAGTGGGCGATTCAGTGGACGATTCATGGTTTGATTCAGCATTCGCTTGCAACAACTCACGCAAGCGCTGCTTGGCGCGGTGCAAGCGGGTTTTAATGGCGGCCAGGCTGTCGCCCTCAATGCGGGCCACATCGGCCAGTGCCAGTTCCTGCACGTACACCAGGGCCAGCACGCTGCGGTCGGGCATGGGCAACTGGCGCAGGGCCGCTTGAAGCTGGGCCTGCTGCTGTGCGCGTTCCATTGCCTGTAACGGGCCGGGTTGTGGGCAGGCCGCTTCAGGCAGGTCCATGTCGGTACCGCTGACCTCACGCTGGTGCGCCGCGCTTTGCAGGGCGTTGTACGCCAGGTTGCGGGCGATGGTGAAAAGCCAGGTGCCAAACTGCGCCTGCGCCGGATCGAAGCTGGGCAAATGCGTCCAGGCGCGCAGAAATGTCTCTTGGGCAATGTCTTCAGCCTGCGCCTGGCCCATTCCCATCCGGCCCAAAAACCCAAACAGCGGGCGCTGGTAGATGGCCACCAATTCGGCAAAGGCCCGCTGCTCGCCGCAGGCGATGCGCTGCAAAATTGCCTGCACGCTCAACGCTGCTGCCCCAACACGCGGCACCCGTCGGCGCTGCACACTGACGGCACTCGTCTATCTGAAGGCGCGGGTAACCAGGTGTTCATGTTGCAGCGTCTTTCATGGCAGCAAACCCACGGGGTTTATGGGTTTATGGGTTTATGGGGCCTCTGCGTCTTATACCGGGCAGCACGAAAAAAGTTACATCAGGGTTTGGCGTTGTTCGCAGGCGCGGCGGGTGGGCTGCCCGCCATCTGCTCTGGCGTCAGCTTTCTTTTGTTGAGAATGACGAGCGCAATCCCCGCAAGAATGACAATAGATGCCAGCACCAGCCGCAAGCTGACGGGCTCGCCAATGAACACAACGCCTCCGGCAGCTGCGATCACCGGCACGCTGAGCTGCACCGTCGCGGCGCTGGCCCCCTTCAGCGCGGGCAACACCCGATACCAGATCGCGTAGCCCACGCCAGAAGTCAGTGCACCGGACATGACGCCATACCAGATACCGGTGCCGTCAAGGGATACGCTGCCCGCCGTGAGCAGGCTCAAGCCCAGCGTGAGCGGCACGGTACGCACGAAGTTGCCCGCAGTCACTGTGATCGGGCTGCCAGTTTGCGTCCCGCCGCCAGAATTAACCTTGCCACGCAATGAGTACACACCCCACGCCACACCGGCACCCACCATCAACAGGGCACTGCCAGGCGGCGGCGCGGCAAGGCGCGGCAGCACCAGCGCGACCAGCCCGCACAGCGCGAAAACCAG
>JAYVNK010000174.1:0-5273 GCA_043758475.1 Comamonadaceae bacterium
GGCGAAAACGGTGCCGGCAAATCGACCCTCATGAGCATCCTGTACGGCTACTACCAGGCCGACAGCGGGCAAATTCTGCAAGACGGCCAGCCCGCCCACATCCGCAACAGCCAGGACGCGATCCAGCGCGGCATTGGCATGATCCACCAGCACTTCATGCTGGTGGATACCTTCACGGTTCTGGAAAACATCATGCTGGGTGTCGAAGGCGCATTCAAGCTAGACGCCAAGTTCACCGAGGCTGAAAAGCGCTTGCTGGACCTGGGTAAACAGTACCGGCTTGAGGTGGATCCGAAAGCGAAAATTGAAGACCTGTCCGTGGGCGCACAGCAGCGGGTCGAGATTTTGAAGCTCATCTACCGGGGTGCTGAGATTTTCATTCTGGACGAGCCCACGGCAGTGCTGACGCCACAGGAAACCGAGTCGCTGTTTGACATATTGCGCCTGTTTCGCAACCAGGGCAAAACCATCATTCTCATCACCCACAAACTGCAGGAGATATTTGCCATCACCGACCGGGTGACGGTGATGCGCGCAGGCACTGTGGTGGGTGAAGTGGACACCGCCAGCAGCAGCCGTGAGGCCGTGGCGGCCCTGATGATTGGCCGCAGCATCGAGGCCACCCTTTCGCGTGCGCCCTTTGCACCCGGCGCGGTCGTGCTGGACGCGCAGCACCTGAGTTTGACCAACGCGCAAGGCGTCAAGCTGCTGGACGACTTGAACTTCACGGTGCGCGCGGGCGAGATTGTGGCCATTGCCGGTGTTTCGGGCAACGGCCAAAGCGAACTGCTGGAAGTGCTGGCTGGCATGAAGCGCCCCGGCAGTGGCACCGTGAATTACCTGGGCCAATGCCTGCCGTATGCGCGCCGCAGCAATGCCGATGGCCTGCCCGCCACCTACCGCACGCTCGGCATTGCGCACGCCCCCGAAGACCGGCTGCGCGAAGGCCTGGTCAAAGACAATGCGGTGGTGCAGAACGCGGCGCTGGGGCATCAGAATGACCGCATGTTCTCCATGGGTTCGCTGCGCTGGCTGCTTAGCCCCAAGGCCATGCTGTCGCACGCGGTGAAACTGATCAGGGAATTTGACGTGCGGCCCAGCGACCCCAGCCTGCGCGTGGGGCAACTGTCGGGCGGCAACCAGCAAAAGATTGTGCTGGGGCGGGAGATTTCTGCTGCCCCCAAGCTCATGCTGGTGGGCCAGCCCACCCGCGGCGTGGACATTGGTTCGATAGAGACCATCCACCGCCGTCTGCTCAAGCTGCGGGATGAGGGCATTGCCATCGTGCTGGTCTCGGTGGAGCTGGAAGAAATCCGCGCGCTGGCTGACCGCATCTTGGTGATGTGTGGCGGGCGCATCACAGGCGAGCTGGCAGCCGGTGAATTTGATACGACGCGCATCGGGCTGATGATGGGTGGTGTCAGCACCCAGGCTCCCGCATCCGCTGAAGCCGTGCCCGCATGAGCCCTATCCAGGCATGAACCAGCACAACCTCCCCCGCTGGGCAACCGGCCTGGTGCTGCCGCTGCTGAACTTGATGTCGGCGCTGCTGGTGGCAGGCGTGGTGATTTATGCGCTGGGGGAAAGCCCCACGGAGTCACTGGCGATTTTGGTCAAAAGCGCGTTCCTCAACCCTGAGGGGCTGGGCTACACCCTGTTTTACGCCAGCACCTTCATCTTCACCGGGCTGGCGGTGGCGTTTGCGCTGCATGCGGGCCTGTTCAACATTGGCGCAGAAGGCCAGATGTACATCGGCGGCTTGGGGCTGACCCTGGTACTGCTGGGGCTGGACCGCACCCTGCCCGGCTGGCTGGTGATTCCACTGGCGGTGCTGGGCAGCGCGGCGTTCGGCGCGGCTTGGGCCTTTCTGCCGGGCTATTTGCAGGCCAAACGCGGCAGCCACATTGTGGTGACCACCATCATGTTCAATTTCATCGCATCCAGCCTGATGAATTACATCATCGTAAGCTGGCTCATTCCGGCAGGCCAGCAGACCACCAACAGCCGCCAGTTTGAGAAAAGCGCCTGGCTGCCACGCCTGAACGAATGGCTTCCCGTGCTGGGCCAGACGCCGGTGAACATCAGCCTGATCATGGCGCTGGTGGCGCTGGCCCTGTATGCCGTGCTGATCTGGCGCACACCCTGGGGCTACGGCGTGCGCACTGTGGGGCTGAACCCGCATGCGGCTCACTATGCCGGCATCTCGATCCAGCGCACCATCATTGGCGTGATGGCGGTGTCGGGCGCTCTGGCCGGCATGGCGGCGGTCAACAGCGAAATGGGGTCGTCGCACCACTTGGGGCTTAACTTCACGGCGGGCGCGGGCTTTATTGGCATTGCCGTGGCGCTGATGGGGCGCAACCACCCGGTGGGCATTTTGCTGTCGGCCATTTTGTTTGGCGGGCTGATTCAAGGCGGGTTCGATTTGTCGCTGGAGAAACCTGGCATTCCGCCCGAGACCTTCATCTTCATCCAGGGCCTGATCATTCTTTTTTGCGGTGCCATGGAAAACCTCTATGCCCCAGCGCTGGCTGCGCTGCTCAAAAAATTCAGCGGGTCCAGCAAAGACAGCAAGGTGGCCGCCTGATGGACGATATCCAACTCTCCAGCATTCTGGTGGCGATGGTGCGCAGCGCGCCTGTGCTGATTTTTGCGGCGCTGGGCGGACTGTTTGCCGAGCGCTCGGGCATTGTGGACATCAGCCTGGAAGGGAAAATCCTCGCCAGCGCGTTTACCGCAGCCGCCGTGGCCTACAGCACGCAAAACCCCTGGTTTGGGGTGATGGCGGCCATCTTAGTCTCGTGCCTGCTGGCGCTGCTGCACGGGCTTGTGTGCATCCAACAGCGCGGCAACCAGCTCGTCTCGGGCATGGCCATCAACATTTCGGCAAGCGGACTTACTTTTGTGCTGGCGCAGGCCTTTTATCAACTGGGCGGGCGCACACCGGCGCTGGACAAGGCCCGGTTTGCGGTGATTGAGCTGCCAGGCGCGCAGGCATTGGCCGACGTGCCCTTTGTGGGTTGGCTGCTGGGCAAGTTTATCGGCGGCCACACAATTTTGGTGTACCTTGCCTTTGCAATGATTCCCTTGGTCCATTGGCTCATCAACCACAGCCGTTTCGGCCTGCGCCTGCGCGCCGTGGGCGAGAACCCGCACGCGGCAGACACGGCCGGCATCAGCGTGGGCCGCACCCGTTACACCGCGCTGCTGTGCGGCGGCGTCTTGTGCGCTTTCTCAGGTGCTTACCTGTCGATGGTGCAAACCGGCTTCTTCCTGCGCGACATGTCGGCCGGCAACGGATTTTTGGCACTGGCTGCGCTGGTGTTTGGCAGTTGGCGGCCCGTGCACACGGCGCTGGGCTGCCTGATGTTCGCGTTTTTCAGCGCGCTGCAAATTCAGGTGGAAGGCCTGGTGTTTCCGGTCATTGGCAAGATTCCTGGCTCTCTGATCCAGATGATTCCGTACATCTTCACTGTCATTGTTCTGGCGGGTTTCATGGCCAAGTCAATCGCCCCCAAGGCGATTGGCGTGCCGTTTGTCAAATCAAGATAACAACGGACCCAAGCAATCACCATGATCCTTGTCGCAGGCTCTGCCAACCTTGATTTTGTGGTGCGGGCATCGCACATCCCCGCACCGGGTGAGACGGTTTTGGGTCATGACTTCAAGACCTTCCCCGGCGGAAAGGGGGCCAATCAGGCCATAGCCTGCGCACGCTCTGGAGGTGTTGCTACAACAATGATACTGGCGCTGGGCAGCGACGCCTTCGCTGTGCCTTTGGAAGAATCATTGAACTCGGCCGGGGTGCGCTTGCACATCAAGCGGGTGAAAGATCAGCCTACCGGCACTGCCTTCATCTGCGTCAGTGACGATGCAGAAAACGCCATCACGGTGGCTCCCGGTGCGAATAATTTCCTGCGGCCAGATGACCTGGTTCCACTGGCTGAGCTGGCTGGATTCTCCCACCTGCTGCTTCAGCTGGAAACGCCTTTGGACACCGTGACCGCCTTCGCTCGCGTTGCGCGCCAGCAAGGCGTGAAGGTCGTCCTTAATGCAGCGCCTGCGCAAAGCCTCTCCAGCGCCTTGCTGGCCCTGGTTGACATTCTGATCGTGAATGAAGGCGAATTGGCGGTGGTGTCAAACCACACGGGCACTGTCGAACAATGCCTTGAGCGCATCGAGGTGCCTTGCGTGGTGGTGACTTTGGGCAGCCGTGGTGCTTGCCCGCGTGCGGACGGCCAATTTCTGAAGCAGTCGGCGTTTCCGGTGACTCCGGTGGACACCACCGGCGCGGGTGACACATTTTGTGGTGCCTTTGTGGCCGCGCTAAGCCAGGGGCAGGATGTGGCCCAGGCGTTGCGTCAGGCCAGTGCCGCAGGCGCGCTGGCCTGCACAAAACCCGGCGCACAATCCAGCATTCCCTCGCAAGCCGAAGTGCAAACTTTTTTGAAGAACGCTTTGACGAGCAGCCTCCCGCCATGACGACGCCAGCCCAAACCCAACCTCAACCAAAGTCTCAATCCGACATTGGCAAAGTCAGCAAAGTCATCTATGACACCGACCCTGGTGTTGACGACGCCATGGCGCTGTACTACGCACTGGCCCACCCGGCCGTTGATGTGGTCGGCATCACCACCACGTTTGGCAACGTCACGGTGGAGCAGGCGGCCGTCAACGCGCTGTACCTTGCCGCCATTGCGGGCAAAAGCATTCCCGTCACAAAAGGCGTCAAAGCACCGTGGTGCAAGCCGGGCGAGGCGCCGCCCGCCCACATCCACGGTGCCGACGGTTTGGGCAATCTGCCAGCGCGCGTGCCGACCAGAAACCAGCTTGACGCACGCGCCAGCGCCCAGTTCATTGTGGACATGGCCCGCGCAGAGCCCGGCGAGATCACGCTGGTGGCCGTGGGGCCGCTGGGCAATTTGAGCCTGGCCTTGAAGC
Organism: Comamonadaceae bacterium; assembly: GCA_043758475.1. Classification (GTDB taxonomy): domain Bacteria; phylum Pseudomonadota; class Gammaproteobacteria; order Burkholderiales; family Burkholderiaceae_C; genus JANYCG01. The sequence goes on from JAYVNK010000174.1 coordinate 4,942, forward strand.
TGGAGCCCGCGCTGCCTGCCCTGTTGCGCGAAGTCATCATCATGGGCGGGGCCATCACCGAGCCCGGCAATGTGTCCCCCGTGGCCGAGGCCAACATCTGGAACGACCCGCACGCCGCAGACCACGTGTTTACCGCAGGCTGGAAGCTCACGATGGTGGGCCTGGACGTGACGCACCAGGTCATCATGCCGGTGGCGCTGTTCAAGCGCATTGCCGATAAGCACAAGCACGTTGCCACCGACACCCTGCTGCATGCGGTTGATTTTTATGCCAATTTTTACAGCAACCTGTACCCGCACGTCGCCAAGGTCCATGGCTGCTTTGGCCATGAC
>JAYVNK010000175.1:0-5253 GCA_043758475.1 Comamonadaceae bacterium
GCCATGCCGACGCTGTTGCGCACCCCCTGGGCATAGTTTTCCAGGTTGCCAGTTTTGATATCGACCCGCAGGATGGATGCCTCGTTGTAGGTGGGCATCGTGATGTTCTGGGGCGATCCAATGTTGAAGTAAAGCTTGCCGTCTGGCCCCATGGCCAGGTATTTCCAGAAATGGCCGGTCTGGTTGGTGGGGTCCAGGTTGTCAATGACCACTTTGCCTTCACCTGGGTTGTCCAGCTTGGACTCGATGTCGTCAAAGCGTGTGATGCGATGGCGCTCGGCCACATACAGCGTGCCCTTGTCAAACACGATGCCGTTGGGCGACTTCATCCCCTTGAAGAGAGTTTTGACTTCGCGCTTGCCGCCGTTGTCAACAATGGCGTAGACGCTGGACTGGAGGCGGTTGCTGACGAACACCGTACCGTTGGCACCCAATGCCAGTGAGCGCGCATCGGGCACGCCATCGGCCCAAATCTCAACCTTGAAACCGGCGGGCATGGTCAGCTTGTTGACCGGCAAGTCGCTTGCCGGGCGCCCGGTGACGTGCCCTGCAAATGGATGCAGCGTTGATTTTTCCTGGTCGGCCGACATCCCCTGCTTCCAGGCTGGCGGTGCAGCGGCCGGCGCTGTGGGTGTCGGCACCGGAGGGGTTTGGGCAAAGGCCGCTCCCGCCAGGCCAGCCAGAATGGCTGCGCGCAATGTGTTCTTTGGGTGCATGGGGTGTGTCTCCGTTGGGGTTTTCAGTTTGGGTTGTTCCATGGCATGCCCGAGCATGTTTTGGCAGGTAGAGTTTAATACCGATTGGTATCGAATTGCAAGAATCTACAGTCCCCGCATAAACCCCTACACCTGTGGCCCCAACAATTCTCACTTTGAGCCAGTGGGTCTGCGACATTTCAGTCAACCTCAGGGGTTTTGCTGGGGTGCTGATGACCTGCGGCAATGGCAGCGACAACACAATATTGAAGGAGACAATGATGCACCACCCCCTGTCCACAGCCTGTGGTTCTTTGCCCGCCAAGACCGCTTTGGCCCTGGCCACCGCCGTGCTGTGCCACGGCGGCACCAGTGCACAGACCTTGCAGGATGTCGTGGTGTCGGGCTCGCGCACCGAGCAGCGCAGCTTTGACGCGCCGGGTGCCATCACCGGCGTAGGCCGCGACATGATCGAGGGCGCGGGGCCGCAAGTCAACCTGTCGGAGTCGCTCAACCGCGTGCCGGGCCTCACGATTTTGAACCGGCAAAACTACGCGCAGGATCTGCAGGTGTCCATCCGCGGGTTTGGCGCGCGCTCTGCCTTTGGCATCCGGGGCATCCGCCTGCTGGTGGACGGCATTCCCGCCACCACGCCCGATGGACAGGGCCAGGGCTCGTCCATCAGCCTCACGTCCACCGAGCGCATGGAGGTGCTGCGCGGCCCGCTGGCGCTGCTGTACGGCAACTCGGCTGGCGGCGTGATCCAGGCCTTCACCCGCGAAGCACCCCAAACACCCGACATCGGGGGCCAGATTTACACCGGCTCGTACGGTCTGCGCCGGGCTGATGTTCAGTACGCGGGACGCATTGGCGGCTACGGGCTGGTGGCCGACTACAGCACGTTCGACACCGACGGCTTTCGTGACAACAGCAAGACGCAGCGCAAGCAGTTCAACGGCAAGCTGAGTTTTGATGCAGGCGACAAAACCAAGGTCAACGTGGTGTTCAACCAGTTTGACATGCCGCTGGCGCAAGACCCGCTGGGCTTGACCGCCGCCCAACTGGCGGCCAGGCCAGAGCAGGCAGGCACCAATGCCGTCAGCCGCAACGTGCGCAAGACGGTGCTGCAAAACCAGCTGGGGACCTCATTGGTGCACACGCTGGACGCGGACCGTACCGTAACGGCGCGGCTGTATTACGGCACCCGCGACAACCTGGGCTATCAAACCGGCCTGGCCACCACGCCGGGCGCCTGGGTGGGGCTGAACCGCGTCTATTACGGCACCGGCCTGCAGTACAACGACAGCACCAAGATAGGCGGCATCTCCGTCAAATGGGTAGCTGGCTACGAGTTCGACCGCTCCAGCGAACGCCGCCAGGGCGGCACGGCGGCATTGGGCGAGAAAACCTCCACCACGCGTAACGAGGAAAACCGCGCAGAAAACAGCGACCTGTTTGTTCAGGCAACGGCATCGGTGTCCGAACAGGTTTCGGTTGTGGCCGGTGTGCGCCACAGCACCGTGCGTTTCAACAGCGCCGACAACTATCTGGTGGACGGCGACGGCTCTGGCAGCACCCGCTATCAGGCGGCCAGCCCGGTGCTCGGTGTCACGTGGCACGCCATCGACAGCCTGAACCTGTATGCCAATTACGGGCGCGGCTTTGAGAGCCCCACCTTGGCCGAGGTGGCCTACCGGGGCGCGGGCGTGCCAGCCTTCAACACCGCGCTCAACGCGTCCAGCAGCCGTCACTACGAACTGGGGGCCAAGTGGCTGGCCAGCGTGCAGTCGCGGCTTGACTTCACGGTGTTCCAGATCGATTCGACCGACGAGATTGTGGTAGCCAGCAGCACCGGCGGCAACTCCACGTTCAAGAACGCGCCGGGTACGCGGCGCACCGGGTTTGAGCTGGGCGGCAGCACCCAGATCACGCCCAACTTGCGCGCCACGCTGTCGGCATCGCGCATCAATGCCAGCTTTTCCGAGACCTTCACCAGCGGCACCACCACCGTGACGGCCGGCAACAAGATTCCCGGCATCCCGCAGAGCTTTGTGTTCTCGGAGTTGCTGTGTACGGCGCGGGACATGGGCACGGCCACGACCAAAGGCGCAGCCGCACTGGGCAGCCAGGCCGGGCTGGAGTTCATGCAGGCCGGGCGGCTTTATGCCAATGACGTCAACACGGCATCGGCCGACGGCTACGCCACCCTGGCCGCCAAGTTCAGCCACGGCTGGGCCGTGGGTGCAGCAGGCAGCCTGACGGCCTACGCCCGCATCGACAACCTGGCCAACACACGCTACACCGGCTCGGTCATCGTCAACCAGGCCGCGTCGCAGTTCTTTGAGCCCGCGCCGGGCCGCAACTGGACGCTGGGGCTGCGGCTGCTGGTGCCGCTGTGACCTGGAACACCATGAAACTCCCCTTTTTCAAGGCGGATTTTTGTGCAATCATGGTTTGAATCCCCATGAAAAATGAAAGTTCCAATTTCATTTTTCATGGAAATTGTGTAAGATGCCGGGATGCTGCTTCGCCCTCTTCTTGAACAGGCCCTTGCCCGCGCGCTGGGCCGCTCCCGAGCCGTTGTACTCGCAGGCCCAAGGCAGGTTGGCAAGACGACGCTCGCCAGAAAGTGGCTCCTAGCTGACAGCGCCAACTACTTTGACCTTGAAACAATAGACGGCGCAGCCCGGCTTGTCCAGCCGCAAGACACGTTAGGCGCGCTTCGGGGCCTGGTGGTGATTGACGAAGTCCAGAAAGCGCCGGAGCTTTTTGCCGTGCTGCGCGCGCTGATTGACCGCAGCGACGCGCCAGGCCAGTACCTGCTGCTGGGCAGCGCGTCGCCCGCGTTGCTGCGCCAGACCAGTGAGTCGCTGCTCGGGCGGGTCGAGGTGATTGAAGTCAGCGGCTTCAACCTTGACGAAGTTGGCGCAAGCGCCCAGCGCATCCTGTGGCTGCGCGGTGGGTATCCGCGTTCGTTTCTGGCAACCGACGAGGTCAACAGCTTCGACTGGCGCAATGATGCGGTCAACCGGTACGTTGAGCAGGATTTGCGGCAGCTGGGCATCGACATTGCGCCACCCGCCATGCTGCGCTTCTGGAAAATGCTGGCGCACTACCATGGACAGGTCTGGAGCGCTGCGCCATTTGCCCAGTCCATGGGGGTGTCGCAGCCAACCGTGCGCAAATACATGGACATCCTCACCTACACCTACATGATTCGCCAGCTCCAGCCCTGGCACCAGAATCTTGGCAAGCGCCAGGTGAAGGCACCCAAAATATACTTTCGCGACACTGGCCTTCTGCATGCATTGATGGGCATCAAGACCGTGGCGGATTTGGTGACACACCCCCACAGCGGCGCCAGCTGGGAAGGCTTTGCGCTGGAACAGGTGCTGCGCATCGCCAAGCCCGACGAAGCCTTTTTCTGGGCCACGCACCAGGGCGCAGAGCTGGATTTGCTGATGTTCAAGGGCCAGCAGCGCATCGGCGTTGAGTTCAAGCGCGCCGACGCCCCCAAAGTCACCCAAAGCATGCGCATCGCCATGCAAGACTTGAAGCTGGACGCGCTGTATGTGGTGTACCCCGGCCTGCACCGCTACCCCATGGGCGAGGGCGTGGAGGCAGTGCCGCTGTGGGCGGTACTGCCTGGTGTGCATGAATAGTGGTCAGGGCGTTATCCGTTAACGCCCTGCGCTTGCTTTATACGCGTTCACTTAGCCGTCCTTCAACAAACTTGTGCAAGACGCTTGCCACCAAGGTTTGGTAGGGAATGCCATCCGCCAACGCGCGTTTCTGCAAGCCGCGCAGGTCTTTGGATGAGATGCGAATGTTGAGGCGTGCATCTTTGCGGAACGTCGCCTCGGCGTATTCACGGTGCCGCGCCACCAACGCAAACGCATCTGCAACCCGCGTTGTTTTGCCCGACTCGTAGGCGGTGAGGATTTCCTGTTCTTCATCGTCCAGGCTGTCATGGCGTTGGGTGACATCGGCGGGATCGGCGGGATTTTGGATTGCTTTAGTCATGGCTTGCTCTTGCGGTAGCGTTGCGTAGCCTTACGGCTGGGGATGATGGTTTTTAAAAACACCTCGTCGGCGGTTTCGACAAATGGAACGAGATACACGTAGTCTTCAATTTCCATGGCGTAGATCATTTGGCCTGGATAACGCGTTTGATTGGGATGGTCAAACACTTCCAAAACGCGGCCTGTTTCAATGGAAAAGACCACGTCCTCAAAACCAATACCTCGCGTCAGTTTGAGCAGTTCGTTTTTCCCGGGGTTCCAGGCGAATGTCTTCACGCCTGAATTATGGCACTTTGTGTGCCGTTTGTGGCACAAAATTTAGTTTTGCTTCCGTCGGGCGAGGGGGGGCCTGAAGCACCGCACCACGTCTGAGGCTCAACTGCCGCAGGCCCTGCGGGCGACCATCCGCAGTACTCAACCTCAGGGCCGCCGCGCAAACTCGCTGCGCTCAAACAAGCGCGGCTCTGTCGGTCCGCTGCGCGGCCCCCAGACCCCGAGGTTTCCGTGCTTCGAGGCTGCGGCAGACGAGCCTCAGA
>JAYVNK010000176.1:0-5240 GCA_043758475.1 Comamonadaceae bacterium
CCGATTGTTACCGGCCCGGCTGGCGCAGTGCCTTCCAGCGTGATCCGTGTGCCAGCGCCGCTGTTGCCGAACACGATCGTTCCGCCCGCGCCGCCGATCGTCTGATTGGCATTAAGCGCGAGGACGCTGCCACTGTTGAGGTTGATGGTGCCGCCGTTGAGGGTCAGTCCACCAGCCACGCGCTCGATGCCCGTGGCGGTTGCCAGGTCCAGCACACCTGCCAGGGTTACGCCGGTGAGGATGTTGTTCGCGGTGTTGGTCGCGCGAAGGACGCCCGTGCCCGAGGTATTAATCGTGCCGCCTGTGATCGTTGCGCTGTTCTGTTGGACCACACTACCGGTCAGCGCATTGATCTGGCCTGATGCGCCCTGCGTGACGCCGACACTCTGAATGTTCAGCGTGGCGCCGTTACGCGATTCCAGAATGTTGTTGTTGGTAACGCCTCCTCCGCCGGCATTGGTCAGCGTAATCAGGCCGCCAGCGACATCCGCCGAAATCGTGCCGTTGTTGACCAGCGTGTTCACGCCGCCGATAAAGCTCTGGGTAGCGCCGATGGTGCCGTTCTCACCGCGGATGGTGATGCCCGCGCCGAGAGTTGTGGAGCCGGCGCCTTCCAAAGAAATTCGATTGGCTGAGCCTGCGTTGCCGAAATTGATCGCGCCAGTGCCCCCAATGGTTTGCGTGCCTTCGAAGGTGAGCAAGCTTGACGAATTGATATTGATCGCACCCGGTCCACCGAGGGTAAGGCCGCCGGTAATGCGCTCGATTCCCGTCCCCGACGCCAGATCAAGCGTGCCATTGAGCGTCACGCCTGACAGAAAGTTGCTGCTGCTGTTAAACGCCGTCACCTGGCCGGTTCCGGTCGTGTTGATCGTGCCGCCGGTGATGGTGCTGCCAAACTGGTTCACCACGCTCCCATTGGCAATGTTGATGGTGCCGCCGGTGTTGTTGATGTTATGACCGCCCGCCACGCCAATGTTCGCCGTGCTCGGGCCGCCTACGTTGATGGTGCCGGTGTTGGTGGTGCTGCCGCCACCCACCAGGCTCAAGCCGAATGCGTCGATGTTGATGGTGCCGACATTGGACAGGGTGAGGATGGATTGCCCAGTATTGATGGTGACAGTTTTGGTTGCCGCGATGGTGGCACTGTCAGCTACACCAGGAACTGCCGCGCACGACCAAAGCCCTGCCAGGCTCCAATTCCCAGACAGTGGGTTCCAGTTGCAGCTCGCCGCAGACGCTGGCATGGCCGCGCCCAGCATGGCACCCCCTATGAACAACTGCGCAACAAGCTGCGCAACGGCGGTTTTGCGAGCGGCTAGGCGGGCGGGGGCGGGGCGGCGAGCGGACATGGTCTGACTCCTGAACGGGGTTGTTTTTGCGGCGTTGCTGTTACTTATTTCTACGAGTTGTAAAAAAATCACAGCCAATTCAAATGTAAACCAAGCATTTCTTGTGCCAGGCCGTGCAGGCGGCATCGAGTATCTGCAATTTCTTATTTGAAATCAATATGTTAGAAGTTTCATGACCCGCAGATAAACGGCTGATTGAGGGCACGCTGCCCGTTTTCACCCGGCGACTGTAAAGCAATTTCATAATGCAAATGCATCATGGTTTTGTCACCAAGTGCGTCTGCCGGGTTACACCTGCACGGCCCTTGGCTGTGCCGTGGCTACCGCTAAACCTCAAAGCGCGCTATCCTTAATTTGAATAGAACGCAATATTTCCAATGACCCCCATCGCGGCGCAAATCCTCAATACCGTGACGCTGGCCCTGTACCGCGAGGGCCGCGACATTCCGCTGCGCAGTTTTCAGGATTGGGCTCTGGAGCAGGTGCGGGGCCTGATTCCGTTTGACTCGGCCTGGTGGGGCAACGCAGCGATGGAGCCCAACAAAATTCACTGGCTGCACTTGCACAACTGCGACGCCGCCATTGCCGAGTTGTACGCGCCCTACATGGCGCAGGATTTTTTTCGTGAGGCCTTGATGGCCGCGCCCGGCAAAACCATCAACACGTCTGACCTCATCACACGCGCCCGCTATGTGCGCCTGCCGATGTACCGCCACGTGGGCAAACGTTTCCACGTGGAATGGTCGCTCGGCACGTTGCTGCTGGACCCGGTCTCGTCGCTGTCGGAGTTTTTGACACTTTGGCGGCACAACCCGCGCCAGCCGTTCACCGAGGCCGAGCGCCAGACCAAAGAGCTGCTGATGCCGCACCTGGTGGAGGCCTTCCGCGCGGTGCGGCTGCGGTATTTTCTGGGCAGCAAAGACACGCGCCAGAAAGCCTGGGCGCTGGCCGATGACCAGGGATTCATCCGCGAACTGTCACCGGCGTTTGTGGCGGCCCTGCGCGGGCATTGGCCCGGCTGGCATGGCAGCCGGCTGCCCGACGCGCTGGCGCGCTGTGTGGTGGAGGGGCGCGCGTACCGGGACAAGGCACTCACGGTGGAGGTCAAGCCCAACGACAACCTGCGGTTTCTGGAAGTGAAGACCCAAGGGCCGCTGGACCGCTTGACTGTGCGCGAGAGTGAAATTGTGGCGCGCTATGCGGGTGGCGAGACCTATTCAGCGATTGCCGGCGCGCTGGCGCTGTCGCCTACCACGGTGCGCAACCATATTTCGCATTGCTTCAAAAAGCTGGGCGTTAAAAACAAGGCCGAGCTGGCGAACTTGCTGTCAAGCAAGTGGCGGCTGGAGCCGAATGGTGGGTGAGCCTGGCGTGGATTGTGCAGGACTGTGGTGACTTGCGGTGGCGGCGGCGCGCCTTGGGCGGCTCAATGTCTGGATACTATTAGTTAAATAGCTGGCTATGCACACTGGACAAGGGCTACAGGCCTATTTCATAGGTGAAAACAACAGAATCTTCAATTCACGGGCTTTGTCGGCCGCTTCAGTGCGGTTGGCCACGCGGTGCGTCATGAAAGTGGGCGTGAAAACACGGCGGAGCGGGTGAAATTGATGTCAAATAACAGGCGGGCCGCAGCTTGAGCAGTTTCAAGCGGGCCTGAGAATACTACTATTTTAGTAGCTTCTCATGCATACCCGACAAGGGCTGTAGGCCGTTTTGTCTGTTTTTTGTGGGGTTTGTGTGACTTTTGCAAGCTTTTTACCGCCAACAGGGCAATTTTGACCGACTCAACGACTCCCCTTGCCTCCCAGCCTGCCTGCGAGCCTGCAACCACGCACGCCAGCGCCGCCAGGGCCGCCCCTGTGCTGACCATCGACATCGTGTCAGACGTGGTGTGCCCCTGGTGCTACATCGGCAAGCGCAAGCTGGAAGCCGCGCTGGCTTTGCCGCAGGCGGCAGATTTGCCACCGGTGCAGATTCGCTGGCACCCGTTCCAGCTCAACCCGGGTTTGCCCGAGGCAGGCATGCCGCGCCAGCAGTATCTGGAAGAAAAATTGGGCGGGCCGGCCCGCGCGGCCGAGATGTATGCCCGAGTGCACGCCGCAGGTAGCGCCGTGGGGCTGGACCTCAACTTTGACGCCATCAAGCAGCAGGCCAACACCCTGGCCGCGCATGCCCTGATTGCGTTTGCGCAGGCGTCTCACGAGAAGAATCTGGCAGATGGCGTTGACTTGCCGCCGCGCCGGGCCGCCCCAAGCAAGGCAGCACCCCCTTGGGGGGCAGAGAGCCACACGAAGTGGGGGAACGTGGGGGCTAGTCTTTTGCCGCCGCGCCGGGCCGCCCCAAGCAAGGCAGCACCCCCTCGGGGGGCAGAGAGCCACACGCAGTGGGCGAACGTGGGGGCCTCTCTTATTAAAGAAAGCCTGCTCAAGGCCTATTTTGTTGAAGGCCGCTTCATCGGCAGCATGGATGTGCTGACCCAGATTGCGACGCAGGCCGGGCTCGATGGCGAGGCTGCGCGCGCCTACATCGGCGACACCGCGAACCGCGCTGCCGTGGCGCAGGCAGACGCCCAAGCCCGCCAGATGGGTGTGAGCGGGGTGCCGTTTTTCATCTTCAACCAAAAGGTGGCGGTGTCTGGCGCGCAAGACCCGCAGGCTTTGTTGGCCGCGATGCGGCAGGCGGTGGCGCAAGCAGCGGAACCCATGGAAAACGCCCCGCCGGGATAAACCAGGCGGGGCGCGCTTAAAGACCCTCTGCATAAGTCAACGGGGTGCTGGTTGACGCGCTGGGGTGCACGTCAGGGGCTCCCCGCCGGTGGGCCTTAAATCGTGCCAAACACCGGCGTATGCGCTGCCGTAACAGCCTCGGCGCGGACCTCAGCGGCTGAGCGGGTGCTCACAAACTCTGGCATCTTAAAGACCGCGCCTTCTGTCGCCTGGACAATCTGGCCGGACTTGGCGGCTTTGATGGTGTCGGCCTGAACTTGCGCGCGGGTCATGGTGCTGGTGAAAGCGGGAAACAGCAACTGGCCGTCGCTCGTTATTGCGTCGCTGGTGCCAGCGAAGCTGCTGGCAGCACCCAGCGTGGCGACAGCCAAAACAAGGGTAGAAACTGCGGATTTTGCAAAGTGGGTTGTCATGATGATTTCCTTCATAAAGTTAAAAAAACAATTCCGGGCATGGCGGGTTTCATCAATCTCGTCCTGTCCAGTCTCGGCGACTCGCTTGTTTGCTTGCGTTTCGTCGATGGATGAACTTTAAGCCCTCTCGGCCCACATTAAAACTACTCAGTCTGCAATTGACCATTGCGGTAAATGCAATAATAACGGTCTTGAAAATCGATTTACCCCCACCGCCGTTACAGGCCTTTTTTACGGATCAACCTGCTTCATGGACCGACTTTTATCAATGCGCGTGTTCACCCAGGTCATCGACGCCGGTGGTTTTGCGGCGGCAGCCCGGGCCCTGGACATGTCGCCTGCCACGGTGACGCGCCTGGTGACCGACCTTGAGCAGCACCTGGGCGCGCGCCTGATCCAGCGCACCACGCGCAAGATTTCGCTGTCGGAAGCAGGCGCGGCTTACCTGCAGCGGGTGCGCAGCATCATGCATGAGATTGACGACGCAGAAGCCACGGCCAGCGCCAATACGCTGGAGCTCAAAGGCACGCTGCACATCATGGCCACCCCGGCCATTGCCACCTACGTTCTTGCGCCGGGCGTGGCCAGGTGGCGGGCCCGGCACCCCAAGGTGGCGATTGACCTGGCGATTGACCTCACGCCAGAGCGCCACATTGACGAGTTTGATGCCACCTTCATGTTGATGGAAGAAGGCTTCAATGCCGACGTGGTGGCGCGCCCGCTGATCGCGACCGAATGGGTGCTGT
>JAYVNK010000177.1:0-5239 GCA_043758475.1 Comamonadaceae bacterium
GATCACATCGTCGCTTTGCGTACGCAGGCGCAGCAGGCCAATGGCCATCTCGTTGACCGCGCGAAAGATTTTGTCCAGCGCCTTGGCCGAAATGCGCACCTGGAGGTCCTCATCCGCCGACGTCTCGATGGCAGTCGGTTGCGGCTGGGCAGGCGCGTCGTGTTCGATGGCCAGCTCCTCTGGGAGCAGATCAGTCAGGCGGCGGTGTGGCAGGGCGGGCCGGTCAAGGGGTTCTTCTTGCGGGCCGACAGGCGGGCCGCCATGTTGGGCATTGGCTGAATCATCGTCCTCGTCCAGCCTGGACACGAGTTCTCCGTACAGCGCCTCGTGGGGTACGTCGATGCCCTGCAAGTGGCAGGCCCAGGCGTGCAGCATGCAGGTGACTTGTTCAAACTCTTCGGGCACGCCTGACGTGTGGGTCAAGTGATCCAACGCCAGCTCCAGCTGGTCGCATGCCGCGGTCATTACCTGGTGCAGCCCCTGCGGCGCATGGAAATCTGCGCGGCGGAAGGCCTCCATCACGTCTTCCAGGGCGTGCGCGAGTGTCGCAATGCCACGCACGCCCGCAATGGCGGCCGTGCCTTTGAGGGTGTGGGCACTGCGGTGGGCAAGCTCAAGCTGGGCAGCCGACGTTTTGCCGCCTTTCAGGCCCGCCACGATGCTGGCCAGCTGTTCGACCTGGGCCGGGCCTTCAGCCAGGAAGCCATCAAGCACTTCCATCTCGGCATCGGCCGGGATGTCCAGCGACATGGCCTCCAGGGTGGGCAGCTCAAAGCCGGGCAACAGCGCCGCCTGCTGGTCGGCCACCAGGGGTGGGGCCATCAGCAGCGTGCCCAACTCGGCCAGCTGGGTCTCATCCAGCGGCGTCACAAACTCTGCCGCAGCCATGTTGGCCAGCAGGCCCATGACTTGGGCTTCGTCCGTGCTGCCTGTGCGCCAGGCATCCAGATAGCCGATGAAAAAGTCGGGCCAGCCGTCCAGCAGCGGGGCCGCAGGCGCGCGCATTTCAAGCGGCAAACCACAGGCCATGCCCAAGCCCTCTGCAATGGCCGACGCGGCGCTGGCAATGCCCAGCAAGCCCAAGGACTCTGTGGCAGACGACACACGCCCGCAGAAGTCGGCGTAACTGGCCGCTGATTCTTCCAGCAATCCCTGGTTGACGTCGTCAAACTCCAGCGTGGTCAGGCAGGCCGCATTGACCGCCAGGTCGTCGCGGCTGGACTGCGCCTCCAGGCGCAAAACGTCGATGAGTTCGTCTAGCTGCATGGGGCGACGGGCAATTCTGGCGGCGGTTGTGGATCAGGCCAGCCTGAACTCAGACACCACCTGTACCAGCCGGCTGGATGACTGCACCAAAGACGCTGCATCTTCAGCCGTGTTGCTGGCCACGCGCTCGGTCTGGTTGGTAGAGCGCGTCAAATTCTCGGCACCGGCGGCCAGGCGGCTGGCAAGTTCAAGCTGACGGCCTGATTCATCCGCAATCTTCTGCACGGCCTGCGCCAGGCGTGCGTTGGCGACCTCGGTTTCGCGCATTTGAACGCCTGAAGATTCTGCCACCTGCGATCCGCGCACCACGTCGGTCACGGTGCGATTCAGCGCGGCCACGGTCTCGGATGTTTCCAGCTGGATGTTCTGCGACAGCTGGGCAATCTGCATGGTTGCGTTGCGCGATGCATCGGCCAGGCGCTGCACCTCTTCGGTCACCACCGCAAAGCCCCGGCCGGCTTCCCCCGCCATGGCGGCCTGCATCGATGCGTTCAGGGCCAGTACGTGGGTGCGCTCGGAGATCGAATTGATGACGGTCACAATTTGTGAGATTTCCTGGGAGCGCTCGCCCAGGCGTTTCACACGTTTTTCCATCTCGCTGATGGACTCGCGGATACCGCCCATCTCGCCCACGGTGGTTGTTACCGACTTCAGCGCGGCCAGTGTGGTGGAGGTGGCCTGGGCGGCAGCCTCGCGCGATTGCTCGGCCAGGCCTGCCACCTGCTGCATCAGCTTTGATGTCTGGGCGATGTCGTCGGTCATCTCCAGCACGGCCTGCTTGTCCAGCCGCGTCTGGTCTGACAGGGCCTTTGAATTGCTTGTCACGCGGGTGGTGGAGTCAGCCACCTGCTGGGCCACCGCGCTGACGTCCGTGAGCGCGGTGTTGGTCGCGTCGGCCAGCATGTTGACCGAGTCGGCCACGGTGCCCACCACGTCGGACGTAACCTCAGCGCGCACCGTCAAATTGCGGTTTGACAGCTCAAACATGGTTCGCAGCAGGCCCACCACCGAATCATTGAGCTGCTCGTTTTCCTTTTCGGCCTTGTTCAAGGCCGCGATGCGTTCTTGCAGCAGGTCGTTCACCGTGCGGCCCAGGTCGCCCACCTCATCCTTTGACTCGATCGCCTGCAAGGCCGTGAAGTCGCCCAGCCGAACTTTTTCCACAGATTGCTGCAGGCTTGAGACCGTGCCTGTGATGTTGCGCACCGTGAGGGCTGCGATGGCCGCCACCAGCAGCAATGCCGCCAGAATTTCAGCCGAAATTGTCAACTGGTTCCGGCGCAGCGAATCCTTGTAGGTGTTCAATTCGGTCGCCAGTGCCGTCGAAGTCAGCGTCTGCAGCTTGAACTGGGCATCAATGCCCGTGGTTAGCGCTTGCACATACTTCACCGGGTCGAACGCGGGCACCGGTGCATCAACAATCTCTTTTCGCGCCAGCAGCAACACCTGTTTGGAGGCTTCCAGCGATGTATTCATCTCGCCCTCCAGCACAGCGCGCAGGCGCGGCTCCGCTGCGATAGCCTTGCCAAGAAACCGGTAGGCCAGCTCGGATGCCGCAGTTGCGTTGTCGGCAAGCACTGTCATTCGCGTGCGGTCGGCTGCGCTGACTGCGGCGCTGCCATCCGCGCCAGTCGCGCGAAGCCGGGTTGAATCCGCCAGCCGGCTGCCGCCAAACTCGCGCATCTGGCCGTATTGTTCTGTCAAACGGGGCAAGTGCACCAGCGCTGCCTGCACAAGGAAGTAGGTGTGGGCGGTTGGGTCGAGGGTCAGGAAGGAGTTGTCGCCGAGGACGTCGAGCAAACGCAGTATTCGGGTGTTGATGGCAGTGTGGCTGTCAAAGCTCTTGCGGCTGTCGGTGGTGCGGTTGTTGACGTCACTAGCAAGCTGTTTCCACTCCTGTTTGATCGTGTTCCACTCATCTTTGACCGGCTTCGCGTCAATCTGCGAAATTTGCTTGTCAAGCGCCGCGACTGCCTGATCTGCTTCGGCCTGCTTTGCGGCCCGTGCCTTGGTCTGGTCTTCGATGCCGCTCAGCGTCAGGCCTGACAGGCCCCTGTGCAGTTGCACCAGTTGCAGCAAGCGGGCGGCGCTTTGCGTGGGTTCAATGCCGCTCAATTCGTTCGCTGCGAAATCGATCCCCTCCTGTGCAGTGCGGTAAAACTGCGCGTACGGCACCGCCACCGCAGCCAGACCCAGCACGCCAAGCAAGGCGAACTTCTGCCATAGCTTCATTTTTGAGAGGACATTGAACTGCATGGGGTGACTCCTACGTTGTAATTGATGTGGCAGTGCAATCAGCGCGACCGCCGCTTTGCCCCATTTGGAACGGCGTCATTCTTTTCGGCGCTCTGCGGTTGAAATGCCCGCCAACTCTTGCCTTAGAACATTGGCCAAAGCGGCCCAACGGACTTGCAGCGCGATGACGTTGGAAGGCAAAAGCCACGCCGTGGTCGCATGGGGCATCAAGTGCCCGTTGACGGATGAGACGGACAGTGGCAAGGTGGACGAAATGGCGCGCGACTGGTCTTGCGCCAAAGAAATTACAGTCGGCGCTTCGGTGACGCGGATGGCCCAGGCGTTGGTGCCATCGCCCATGCGCAGGGCACGCAGCGTTCCTGCCGAGGGCGAGCCTGGATGGCGGCCTTCACGCACGTCAAACCGGTTGCCTGCCAACTGGCCGGGCGGCCGCCAGCGAGTGGGTTCCGTCTGGTGCGCCCAGGCAGAAATATCCACCAGCGGCACAGCGTTGCCGTCGGCGCTGAAGGCCCCCAGCAGCCAGCCTGGCGAGCGCGGTATGCGCGTCAAGGATGCGACGGCGTCAATGTACTCGCGGGATTCGTCAAAACCAATGATGAAACGCATGGAGCCCGCTGACACCAATTGGCGCAGGTCACCCGAGGCTTTTGCTTCAGGTGAACCAAACGGCGGGGCCAAGGCTGAAGCAGCAGACAATGTTGATGCAGCGCCCACGGCCTGTTTGCGGGTTAACGGGTCTGCGAATCAATCAGCCGATGGCTTTGACCATGTCCAGCAGGGCCTGGGGCGGGTAGGGCTTGGTGATGTAGCCCTTGACGCCCAGCATCTGCGCCCAGACCCGGTCGGCCTTCTGGTCTTTGGAGGTGACGAGGACGACCGGAATCATCTTGGTCTCAGACTTGCCCGCCAATGACCGCGTAGCCTGGAAGCCATCCATTTCAGGCATGTTCACATCCATGAAAATCAGGTCGGGCTTGTTGAGCGCCACCGCTTCAATGGCCTGTTTGCCGTTTTGCGCGGTGGCGACCAGGTAGCCCGCGGACGTCAGTGTGCTGGCGAGCAGTTTAAGGTCAGGGGCGGAATCATCGACACACAAAATTGATCGTATGGGCATGGGCTTTGTCTTGTGTTGGTTCTGACAGCTACAGGGCGTTTCCACAGACTGGGAAACACCGAAATGCCGCTGTCTTGTTATGGTGCATAACTATACAAGTGGCTTGCGCTTGGGTATGTAAAAAAGTTGATGGATCAACTGCAAATCAAAGGTTACCGGCGAAAAGTGTTGCGCAAGCGTGACTTAATCCACGCGCAGGGCCTGCCATAGCGCGCTATATAGCTATTTTTTTTGCCTACGCGTCAGTAGTGGTTCAGTATTCGCCAGACTTTCGGTAAGCCAGCCGTAACCCTGTGGTAACCCTGTGGTAGCCCAGTGGTAACCCAGTGGTAGGGCCCTGGCAAGGTGGCCTCGAACCAGCCGCACCGATGAAGCCAGGCCGCAGGCGTTTCCTCAACCGCGAGCCTTAAAGCTTGCTCTTGTTGCCAAGTTTGCGGTAGACCGTGGCGCGACTGATGCCCAGTTCGCGGGCGGCCTGCATCACGTTGCCGCGGGCTTGCATGACGGCTTTGCGGATCAGCGCGCTTTCGACATCGCGCAGCGAGCGGTGGTCGCTGCCCGGCATGCCGCGTTGCCCGGAGACACCGGCATTGGCATGGGCGC
>JAYVNK010000178.1:0-5238 GCA_043758475.1 Comamonadaceae bacterium
AAGCACCCGCTGTCGCAGGCTGAGTCGGGACACTCCATTAAGGACGAACGGCGCGCGCTGGTGGACGCGATTGAGCTGGAGCGGGAACTGCTGGCCGACCTGCGCGAACAGGCGCATGTCATTGACACCAGCATCATCCGGCCATCGCAGTTGCAGGGCTATGTCAAATCCCTGATTTCAACCCCTGCGGCGCAGCTTACGCTGGTGTTTGAGTCCTTCGCTTTCAAGCGCGGCGTGCCGGGCGACGCAGACTTTGTGTTTGATGTGCGCATGCTGCCCAACCCGCATTACGAGCCAGACTTGCGCGCGCTGAACGGCCGGGACCAGCCAGTGGCCGATTTTTTAAAGCAGCAGCGCGATGTGGGAAAAATGATCCGGCACATTGACCGGTTTTTGGGCTACTGGCTTGATTCGCTGGCGCGCGACCACCGCAGCTATGTCACCGTCGCCATTGGCTGCACCGGTGGCCAGCACCGCTCGGTCTACATTGTTGAGCAATTGGCCGCCAGCTTTGCCGCCAAGTGGGTCACTCTCAAGCGCCACCGGGAGCTGGACGCTGCGCCAGGGCGGTTTTCACCCACGTCGGCCGGCTGGCTTCAGGGCTGAATCGGCGGCGTCCACTTTGCTTTTTGTTTGCCTTTGTTCAAGGCAGCAGCAGTTTCCTGATCGGCGCGGGCATCCCCAGTTGCGGCCACTCGCCTGCGGCAAACCAGGCCCCTTCCAGAGTCGCCAGCGCGGTCGCAGGCAATTGCACATGAACCACGTGCAGGTGCAGGTCTTTGTGCGTCAACACATGCTTGAAAGCGGGAGCCTCCTGCAGTGTGGCGTGGCTGCCGTTTGGCAGCGCCTGCAACAGCGACTCACGGTCATCAAACAGCGGCAGGCAATACAAGCCCGCCCATACACCCGGTGTTGGACGTTTGTGAAGGAACACGGACGCGTCCGTGGTTTGCGCCCACAGCATCCATAGAGACTGCGAGCTGCGTTTGAGCTTGCGTGTTTTGACCGGGTAGTTCTCAGGGTCGCCCGCGACGCGCGCCACGCACAGCTCCGACACCGGGCACACCAGGCACATGGGTTTTCGGACCAGGCACACGGTTGCACCCAAGTCCATCATGCCTTGCGTATAACGCGGCATGGCCTGCGCCAAATCGCGGCGCGGAAGAAGCCCGGTGGCCGCGTCCCACAGTGCGCGCTCGTTGGCGGCCACTGCAAGATCTGCCCCAAAACCCAGCACGCGGGTCAGCACCCGCTTGACGTTGCCGTCCAGAATCGCCACACGCTCGCCAAGGCACAGCGCGGCGATGGCACCCGCCGTGGAGCGGCCAATGCCCGGCAGGGTCTGAAGCACTTCTGCGCTGCCGGGGAACGCGCCTCCATGAAGCGCAACGACCTGGCGGGCGCAGGCGTGCAGGTTGCGGGCGCGGCTGTAGTAACCGAGGCCGCTCCATAAAGCCAGCACATCGTCCTGCGAAGCCGCAGCCAGTGATTGAACATCGGGAAACCGCTTCAAAAACCGTGCGAAATAGTCCAGCACAGTCGCCACCTGCGTTTGCTGCAGCATGATCTCGGACAGCCAGACCCGGTACGGGTCACGCGTGTTTTGCCATGGCAGACCATTGCGGCCGTGCATCTTTTGCCAGCGCACCACGTGCGCCGCGAGATCACTGTGGGCAGGACTCAAGTCCGGGACAACTCGCGCGCCTGACTGGCACCGGCTTCTTGATCGGCCTTGTGATCGGCCTTGTCATTGGCCTTGTGATCGGCTTTTTGGTCGCCTTTCGGGTCAGTTTTTTGACTCGCCTTTTTGCTGGCCACTTTATCCTTGGCCCTGGCCTCCGGCAGCGGTTGCCCGGCAATCAGGTAGCTGGTCAGTTCCACCAGTTTGGTGTCCAGCACATCCAGCGTTTTTTCCTGGGCCTTGATTTCCTTGATACGGTCCGCCAGGCCGCCAGTGGCCTGCTGGATGCGGTCAATGGCTTCTATGCGCCGCGTGAAATTTCTGCGCCGTTCGCGCAATTGCGCATCCAGCTGTGCGGCCGCCGACTTGCTCCACAGCTCGACATCCGCCAGGCCCGTCTCGTGGATAGTGCGAAGGCGCGTCGCCAGAGCCCGGACAAGGCGGTCTGCAAACTCGGTCTGCGCCAGCCGGAAGGCGTTGCCAATGCCAAGGTACTGCAAATGGCTGCGTTCAACCAGGTCCAGGTCACGCAGGTAGGGAGCCATCACTGGCTCAGTGGGCACCAGCAGGGAAAAGCCATGCTCCGCATTGAGCTGGCGAAAGGTCGCACCGAGCATGGACTGGATTTCTGCCGTGATGCCCTGTACCCGTTTGATGTTGGCCCGCAGCCGGCCAAAGGTCTCGCCGTAGGCTTTTTTAACACCGAGTTTGAGCCCCTTCTGGTGCAGTGCGTCGGTGAGCTGGGCCATCTCCTTCTTGAGGGCGTTCGCACCCAATATGCCAAACACTTCGCGCAGCAGCTTCAGGTGAACCGAGCGCACGGCGTGAATCCTTGCGCCGCCCAAGTCAAATTCGGCCTGCTCCTGAGAAATGCGCGTGCGCATGTGCTTGATCACTGTCGCATTCTTGCCCTGCAGGCCATTGAGTTCCATCAACTGTTCGGCCAGATCGCGGCGCCGGATATTGATGACACGCCCCGACTCTGCCCGAAGATCGGTGATGCCAGTGGCCACCGCCGTACCCAGAATCTTCTGGCGCTGGCCCATGATGCCTTGCCCCAGCGCGCCTTCCAGCGTCAACAGGCAGCTTCGCTGCAACAGCGCATCATCGTCCGTAACTTTGCCAACCAGCCCCTTGTGCGCAGACACAGGGATCACCAGGCGCTCAGGTACACCCAGAATCTCGGCCGTGGATGCGCGCTGGCGGTCTATTTGGGCCTGCACCTTTTCAGGCGTGCTCAAGGCGTCCCAAAGTGTGTCGATTTTGTTCAGCACCACCAACCGGGTGTCAAGATCATCTGACTCGGTAATGAGGTGCTCGCGCCAGATCGACAGGTCTGACTTGGTGACGCCCGTGTCAGCGCCCAAGATGAAAATAATGGCGTGGGCCTGCGGAATCAGGCTTACCGTCAACTCCGGCTCTGCGCCAATCGCATTGAGCCCAGGTGTATCCAGAATCACCAGCCCCTGCTTGAGCAGCGGGTGCGCGATGTTGATCAGGGCATGGCGCCATTTGGGCACTTCCACCAGCCCTTTGGCGTCCACCATCGGGTTGTCATCAGGTGTCTGGCTGTTCCAGTACCCCAACGCGCGCGCTTCATCCTGCGTGACCTGGCGGGTTTCTGCCACTTTTTCAAGTGCCAGGGCAAGCTGCTGGGGGTTGTTGACATCCAGATCAATGCGCGTCCACTTCTCGGGCACCATGCGCCATTCCATCAGCGCCTGCGATGTCAGCCGCGTCTCAATCGGGAGCAGGCGCAGGCAGGGCGGCACCTCAGGGTCATAACCCATCTCAGTCGGACACATGGTGGTGCGCCCAGCGCTGGCGGGCATGATGCGCCTGCCATAACCGGCAAAAAAGATGGCGTTGACCAGTTCGGATTTGCCGCGTGAGAACTCGCCAACAAAGGCCACCATGACCTTGTCTGCGCGCACCTGGGTTTCAAGCCGGCGCAGGCGTTCGGCCACGGCGGAGTCCAGCAATTCGTGGTCGCCCATCCACTCGCCCAGCAGTTTCAGGCGCAGGGCAAATTCCCGCCGCCAGGCACCGTGCTGTTCGAACTGCTCATTAAATGAAGTGTTCAATGGATCCTTTGACAAGTCAGTCAATATAGCACTGCGTCGCGTTGGCGTGCTCAGCGTTTCTGGCATTGTGGGCAGAAAAACGTGGAGCGCTGCCCCTGCCGGATTATTCTGATGGGCGTGGCGCACACCTTGCAAGCCATTCCCGCTCGCCCGTAAACCATCGCTTCGAGCTGGAAATGCCCTGCCTCGCCCTGGGCATTTGAAAAATCACGCAAGGTGCTGCCGCCCTGCTCAACCGCACGCGTCAGCACCTGCCGTATGGCCGCATGCAGCCGGGCGGTGCGCGGGCGGCTGAGCGCGCTGGCCCGCAGGGTCGGCCGGATGCCGGCAAAAAAAAGCGACTCTGACGCATAAATGTTGCCAACACCGACCACCACATCCCCGGCCAGCAAAACCTGTTTGATGGCGGCTTTGCGGGTTTTCAGGCCGGTGTGGAAAGCCTTGATGTCGAATCCGGCGGTCTGGCCCCCCGCCACGTCACCGGCCGCGCGACCCGTCACACGGTCGGCGGCAGCATCCTCCAGCGGCTCCATGCCAAGCCGGCCCAGCAGTTTGGCAGCCTGTGCAGAGTGTTCCCCCGGCGCAAACACGACAGCCCCAAAACGGCGCGGATCGTTCAGGCGCAGCGTGCCGTGGCTGGTCACCATCTCAAAATGGTCATGCACACCCGGCGCCGCCAGGTGCGTGGCAAAAACCAGGCTTCCCGACATGCCCAGATGCACCAGCAGCAAACCCTGATCCAACGCAATCAGCAGGTATTTGCCACGCCTGCGAACCGTCCGGATGCAGCGACCCACCAATTCGACTGGCTCGCACCCCAGCGGCCAGCGCAATGGCTTGCCCATGCGCACGGCCAACACCGTTGCGCCCGAAATCTGGCGCACAAAACTCAACCTTGTCACTTCAACTTCTGGTAATTCAGGCATGGTGCAAACATTAAAACACTGGCATGGATTATTATGGTTTGATGCATCTATTTCAAAGCCTCCAAAGCCTGCTCGCCACTTCAATCACCGCAGCCGTTTTTGGCCTGGCAGTGTCAAGCGCGCAGGCGCAAACGCCTGCCAGCCCGTCGGCGCCCGCCCCAAACCCGGCCACAGGCCCGGCCAACGACGCATCTTTTGACAGGTCAGCGCTTGACGCAGCGCTGTTCTATCAGTTGATTCTTGGGGAACTCAATGCCCAGGGCAACGAGCCAGGAACCGCTTACTCGCTGATTCTTGACGCCGCGCGCAAAACCACCGACGCCAGGCTGTACGAGCGCGCGGTCAACGTGGCCTTGCAGTCGCGCTCAGGCGAGCCCGCGCTGCAGGCTGCGCGCGCCTGGAAGCTGGCTATGCCCGCGTCAAGGCAAGCCAATCGCTACGTGCTGCAGATCTTGATAGGGCTGAACCGCGTTGGGGAGACGCTTGAGCCCCTCAAGCTCGAAATTGCCTCTACACCTGCGCTTGAGCGGGCCACCGCCATTGCTTC
>JAYVNK010000179.1:0-5233 GCA_043758475.1 Comamonadaceae bacterium
ATGTCTACAATAAGAAGCTCAAAAAATCACCTATGTCGTTGATTCAAAAGGGATTTCCACTCAATAAGCACTGCATGGGGGAGGAACTTCAGGCTAAAGCGCTGTCAGCGGCGTTTCGCCAAGTCGGACTGATTTGTGTCGGACTGATTTGGAATGGAATGAACAAAAAGCGACGTTCAATGCGCCACGCGGTCGCTGGCGTCGTCGCACAGCTCATCGAGCACCAGGGCGTCGGGCTCCTGGCCAAAGCTCCAGTAAACCATCAGCACGATGATCTTGAGGTCATCCAGCGCCAGCGGTTCGCCGGGCGAGACCATGGCCCGGTCCATCACGATCTCGCGCAACGGGGCTGGCAGCACACCAGCGGTTTCAAGAAAGCTCACAAACCCGAGACACTCCGCACCCAGATGGTCCTGCTCGGCTATGGAGTAGATGCGCATGCTGTCGTCTGACTGGGCTGGCAGCGCGGCGCCGGGACTGATCGGTGCGTCAGCGTCTGCGCCCCCTTCAGCAGTGATTTGCACGCCCTGTGCAACCACGCTCAAGCCGCTCAGCCAGACCAGCGCGTCCTGAATCTCGTCAGCCTCAAAGCCAACCGCGTTCAGCTTGCGCTCCAGATGTTCCCACTGGGGGCAAGCATCGCCGCTCCAGTAATTCTCGTACACGTAGGCCAGTACTTCAAACATGAGCCCAATATAGCGCAGAAACCCGCGTCGCGGACTCAGGCCTGCGCAGTGCGCTGAAACAGGCCACCCGGCAAACGCGCCACCCGCCCCTGCAATTCCAGCGCCATCAGCTGGGCCTGAAGGTTTGGCGTGTCAATGCCGGTGCGCGCCTGCAGTGCATCCAGGCTGACCGGGTCGAACCCGAGCACCTCCAGCAAGGCGTTTTCGGGGTCATTTGTACCTGTAGCCCCCGTATCCTGTGCATAAGTAGCTATTGAAACAGTAGTACTGATAATCTTCATGTCCTCCAGCACGTCCTGCGCGGATTCAACCAGTTTGGCACCCTGGCGAATCAACGCATGGCAGCCGCGCGACTGCGTGGAATGGATCGAACCCGGAATGGCAAACACCTCTTTGCCTTGCTCAGCGGCCAGGCCAGCCGTGATGAGCGAGCCCGATTTGACTGCCGCCTCCACCACCAGCGTGCCCTGCGCCAATGCTGCAATGATGCGGTTGCGCCTGGGAAAATTGAGGGCCAGCGGCGGTGTGCCCAGCGGGTACTCGCTGATGATCAGCCCATTGTGGGCAATGGCGTGGGCCAGCGCACGGTGGCTTTTGGGGTAGACCCGGTCCAGGCCTGTGCCAACGACGGCGATGGTGGCCATCCGGTTGCCATTCTGCCCGCCCTGCTTCAAGCCACCAGCGCTCTCAAACCCTTCCAATGCGCCGGCGTGCGCGGCACCGTCTACGCCCAAGGCCATGCCCGACACTATGGTCAGACCGGCCTGTGCGAGTGCGCGCGCAAACTGGCGCGCGTTGGCCAGGCCCTGCGGGGTGGGGTTGCGGCTGCCCACAATGGCCACGCTTCGCACGACGCTGGCAGTCAGGCAATTTGCTATAATATTAGAAGCTAACTGTGAATTTTCTGCAAGGGCTAGAGGTTCATTTAGCCCCACGCATGCCGCACCCAGCAAATACAGCATCAGCGGCGGGTCCGCAATATTCAGCAGCGACTCGGGGTAGCCCGCGTCGCCCAGCGCCAGGATATGGCGGTGTCCGTGCGCTTTGTCAACGGCCCCGGCAAGCCAGTTCCACGTCGTCTCAAGTTGAAGCGCCAAGCCCGGCGGCTCGGCGCGCAGATTGGCAGCCAGGGTTGGACCAACAACTTGGGTCAAAGCGCTGGCAGACTGCGCGAACAGGGCTGCGGGCAAGCCAAACGCGGCCAGCAGCTTGCGCGCCGTTCCGTTGCCAACACCAGGGGTCAGCGCCAGCCGCAGCCAAGCCGCAAGTTCTTCACGCTCCATGCGCGGTCAGCGCGGGTTCACCAGCCGGTCACCCACCTTGACGCCGTCCGTAATGTCCAGAATCAGCGCGTACGAGAGACTCTCAAACGTGCGGAACACCATCAGCAGGCCATTGCGTTCATTGGGCAGCTTGAGCTCGGGGCGGGCCGCATCGGTTTTGTCGATCAGACGCGCGCCGTCTTTGAGGATGGCCAGCACATAGCCGGACTCCATGCCGTCCCTGCTGCCGCGGTTGATCACCACCACCTGGTTCTGTGCCGCGTTGGCCACGCTGCTGCCATAGACAGAAACAATGCGGGCATCCACCTTGCCCGCAGGCGCGCGGGGCATGTAGCTCGTAATCTGGCGCTCCGGCTCGGGCAGCAGCCGGTCACCCACGCGCATTTCTTCCTTCGATCCCACGATGTCAATCGTGGCGGGCACGATGTCAGTGCGGGGTTTGCCTTCCTTGTCGGTTGACTGTTCGGTGGACTCGCCGCGCACCAGCTTTGCCCTGCCCACGTACTGCGCTTCATAGCCCAGCACCGTGCCAGTGATCGGGTCTTTCAATGGTGTGGCATTGCGAAACACCCGGTACTCAGGCAGTTTGCCCTTGTTGTCGATGATCTGGTTGTCGGCGGGCCCGCGTGCGTAGGCCCGGTCGCCACGGCTGAGCAGCACGCGGCCTTCCTGGGTTGCCACAATGCGTGGTGCGGCGTTGAGCCCGTTGCCATCGACGATGATGGGCTCGCTTAAGAAGGGCTCAATCACCTGGCTTTTCAACGTCGGGATGACGTCGTCGGCCAGGCTCTGGTAGCGGGTGCGGGGCGATACCTTGACAGTCTCTATGCCCGATCCGTCCCCGCCCGGGCGGCTGGTGCGCAATGTGGCCCGTCCGCCCTTTTTCTCAAGGTACAACTGCTGCCCCGGGTAGATGCGGTGCGGGTTCCTGATGTCGGCCATGTTCATGCCCCACAGCTCAGGCCAGCGCCAAGGGCTTTTGAGGAACAGCCCGGAAATCCCCCACAGCGTGTCGCCGCTTTTCACGCTGTAGCTGTCGGGTGCGTTGGCGCTTAGCTCGCTCAAGGGGACGCCAGCCTGCGCCACTTGGTCCGCTGTGGATTTTTGCGCCGGTGTGATCGGGTAGTTCTGTGCGCCCGCCTGGGTTGCCACCATGCTGCCAGAGAGAAGTGCCGCAGTTGCGCCCAGCCAGGCTGAAGCTGGGATGCAGGCCACCAAAGTGCCCATGAATTTCGACGGGCCTGTTGCCATTTTGGGTTTCGCCATCATGTGTTTTGTCATAATTTGCCGCGTTGCAAATGCCCCCGCCAGCCGGTCCAGAAAGAGGCCCGATTGCGGCGACAATCTTGATAAATTACACACGATTCTGCGCTCAAGCCCTTGATTGAGCAACGTTTTCCGCTTCAACCACGTGTCAGACTTGCAAAAAGTAGCGAAAATAACGACATCTTTGACGAGAATTCATGGCACTTCTTACCATTCTTTGCTATCCCGACCCCAAATTGCACAAAGTGGCCAAGCCCGTGCAAGCGGTTGACGCCCGGATCAAGGCGCTGGTGCCTGACATGCTGGAAACCATGTACGAGGCCAAAGGCATTGGCCTGGCCGCAACCCAAGTGGACGTGCATGTGCGCCTGATCGTGATTGACGTATCTGAAGAGCGCAACCAGCCGCTGGTGCTGATCAACCCCGAAATCACCTGGACCAGCGCTGCGACCCACCTCAATGAAGAGGGTTGCCTCTCGGTGCCCGGCATCTACGACGGCGTGCAGCGCTTTGATGAGATCCGGGTCACGGCCCTGGACCGCGAGGCAAAGACCATTACCGTGGAGGCGGATGGCCTGCTGTCGGTGTGCATCCAGCACGAGATGGACCACCTGATTGGCAAGGTGTTTGTCGAATACCTCTCGCCCCTCAAACGCAACCGCATCAAAAAGAAGATGCTGAAGGCGCAGCGCGAGGATCAGGATTGAGCAAAAAATCGCCCCCACGCTCCACCGCTGCGCGGGTCGCTGCCCCCCAAGGGGGCGCAGTCCGGCTCGGGGCGGCCCAGCGCCGGACCCCACGCCTGCGCGTCATCTTTGCCGGCACGCCCGAGTTTGCCCGCGTCGCGCTTGAGCGGCTGCATGCGGCAGGCTTTGAGATTGCATTGATCCTGACCCAGCCAGACCGCCCCGGCGGGCGCGGCATGAAGCTGCAAGCCTCCGCCGTGAAACAGTTTGCGCTGGACCACCACATCCCGTTGGCGCAGCCGCGCAGCCTGCGCCTGGACGGCAAATACCCCGACGACGCGCTGCGTGCGCGTGACGCCATCCAGGCCGCGCGCGCCGATGTCATGGTGGTCGCCGCCTATGGGTTGATCCTGCCGCAGTGGGTGCTGGATGTCCCGCGTTTAGGCTGCCTGAACATTCACGCATCGCTGCTGCCCAGATGGCGCGGCGCAGCCCCCATTCACCGTGCCATCGAGGCGGGAAATCTTGATACCGGCGTCACCATCATGCAGATGGATGCCGGGCTGGACACGGGCGACATGCTGCTGGTGGAAAAGCTGCCCATCGCGGCAACCGACACCACCGGGCACCTGCATGACAGGCTGGCAGCGCTGGGCGGGCGGCTGATCGTGCAAGCGCTGGCGCTGGCGGCCTGCGGCGGCTTGCGGCCCGTAAAGCAGCCTGAACACGGCGCAACCTACGCCCGCAAAATAGAAAAACACGAAGCCGCAATTGACTGGAACCAGAGCGCTGAGGTCATCGTGCGGCGCATCCGCGCATTCGATCCTGTTCCCGGTGCGCACAGTACGCTTGTCGGCGAGACCCTCAAAATCTGGCAGGCCGAGGTCGCACTTGGCGTTCCGCCACCGGGCACAAAAAACGGAACAATTGTGGCTGTAGCCCCAGGTGGTGTTGCAGTAGCAGCTATTAATTCAGTAGTTTTACTGACGCAACTCCAACGCCCTGGGGCCAAGCGCCTGAGCGCAGCAGATTTCCTGCGCGGCTTTGACATCAAGCCCGGCATGCGCTTCCAGCACAATGGTCACACCTCCATTTGACATACTGCAATCTTATGAACGCCATCCGCTTTTCAGACCTGTGCGCCCAAGGCAAAGTTGCCGGGAAACGCGTCTTCATCCGTGCCGACCTGAATGTTCCCCAAGACAATGCGGGGCATATTTCAGAAGACACCCGCATCCGCGCCTCCATCCCGGCCATCAAGATGGCGCTGGACGCAGGCGCGGCCGTGATGGTCACATCCCACCTGGGGCGA
>JAYVNK010000180.1:0-5231 GCA_043758475.1 Comamonadaceae bacterium
TACGAAGGACGGCTTTTCATTTTTGGTGATGTGCTGGGCAAGACAGCCTGGCAGCTTGACCCCAAATGGAATGTGGATCATGCCGACAAACTCTGGCCAGCCATTGCAGACAAGGGATGGCGCGGCGTGTCATTGGCAAGTTATGCCTCCAAAGTCCCGCATTACAAAACCGGTGCGCAGATTCGTGCCGAGTGGGACATCAAAAACCCAGGCAAACCCTGGCCGGTTTATGACACCGGCGGCATGGTCAGCAACCTGTTTACCAAACCGCCCGGCTGGCGGGCGGCGGAGGGTTTCAGCCAACCCGCCTTGGGCTATCCCGAATAGGTTGTCTTGTGGGCTGAATGCTTGGCAGTAAGTTCCTGGCAGAGTTGGCTGCGGCGCGGCGGCTACCCCATCGCCAACTTTGCAGGTTTACTTGGCCTTGGCAGCAGCCACCTCTTTGGCAATGGTTTCACCGCTTTTGTAGTGCGGCACTTTGAACATCAGGCGCTTGGTACGCTGGATCATGCTGTTGTTGCCGGCAACCTCTTCTTTCCAGTATTTGTCGGCCAGTTGCAGGTGCTTGGCTTCATCCACTAAAAACCCGTCTTTTGACCCCTGGCCGCCAAAGATGTACAGCTTGCCGTTGATCATCTTCCAGGTGTCGGCATCGCCGCCCCAGGGGATGCCGTACACAATGCCGTTGGCGCAATAACCGCCGTACTCGGGCAGGTATTTTTTGGGTTCCTTGTCGAATAGCGCTTTGTGTGCGGCGCTTGCAAAGCGGAAGGTCACGCCTTCATACTCGCTTTTGATTTGTGGCGTGCCCTGCACATATTTGCTGTCGGTGAAGTAGGCCACCACGTCAGCGCCTTTGAGCATGACTCGGCTGTCATCCGCATCAGCCACTGCGTTCACTGGTTTGAGCGTCGAAGACGGGTTTTGGGCCATCATGGCGCCACACCCTGCCAGGCTCACTGTGACGCACGCCAGGGCGAGGGTTCGGACGAGGGTGTTTGTGATCTTCAATGTTGTCATGGTTTTCAGTCTTCAAGGAATTGGATAGGCCGGGTGGCAGACTCACGGGCGTTGCAGTTGGTTCCGTTGCCGCATGTAAAGTTGGCCGGTCCAGGTAGGGCGACGGCCAGCCCAGCAGCGCGCTTGCGGCGTCTGCGCGCTGGCGCAGGTCGGCGGCATCACGCCCGCCCAGGTGCACGATGCCGTAGCGGTAGCTGCCGAGCCATTTCAAATCCCGCGCCGTGGAGCCCTTGTCCTTGGGAAAAGGCAGCAGCATGCCGTCAGGAAAATCCGCAGCAAACTGTTTGACCTGGGCCGGCCGCGGCATCGGGCAGGCCTGGTCTGGCGAAAACGTGCGGTACACCAGGCTGGACGCGGCACCAGCCGTGGGCGCGGCGCGTTGGACCGTCATCGGGTCACGGCCATGGGCCAGCGCCAATGCACAGGCGTGCAGGTCAAGGCCGGTGACCCGCAGGTACAAATCGGAAAACTGGGCCGCCATGCGGGGGTTGAACTCAATCACGCTCAAGCGCCCCGTCGCCTCATCGTGGAAGAATTCCATGTTGAACAGGCCGTGCGTGAAACCAATGGCAGCCAGAAAAGCCTGTGCCACCTCCAGGGCCTGCTGCTGCACGTCCTGGCGAAGGACGCTCGGGTAATCCCAGCGCATAAAGGCCTGGGTGCCGGGATACATCACGGCATCGACCACGCCAAACATCGCAGCCTCGCCCTGCCAGACGTAGCCGTCCAGGTTGTATTGGGCTGCGTTGACCGGCTCTTCCACCATCATTCGGTGGGCCGTTTGGGCAGGCCCCAGCCGCTTTTGGTAGACACGCTCAAACGGCTCCACCAGATGGCGGATAACCCATAGCTCCCAGGCGCCAAAGCGCGTATGGGCGTGCAACTCGTCGCGGGAATAAACAACCCGGGCCAGCACCGAAAAAGCGGCCTTCACAGGCTTGACGAACAGCGGGTAGGACAAGTGGTCGGGCGCATCGCCGCCGTATTGCGCATCCAGCACCTGGTAGGCCACGTTGGCCTCTGGGCACACCTGCGCCATCACCTGGCGGGCATGCAGCTTGTGCTGGCACGCAAGCACCGCGTTGACCGGCGTGCCGGGCCAGCCCATGCGCTCGGCCAGCATGGCGGCGGCCAGCGCGCCAAACTGCTCATGGTTTGAAACGACCGCCGTCCATTTGCCGGCCTTGGCCTGGCGCGTTAGCCGGTGGACGAACCGGTCAATGTCAAACCATGCCAGGCGGGCGTTGCTGGGGAAGGTGAACAGGTCAAAGCCTGCGTCATCCAGCGGCTGGCTCGCATTGGCCCGGGCAAAGCCGGTCGCGTCCCAGTCGTAGTTGAACAGTACCAGCGTGCGGCTTGGGTTTGTCATTGTCTCTTTGTCGTTGTTGTCTCAGGCGGCCGCGTGCAGCGCCGTCAATTGTCTGGACGCTGCCAGTGTGGTGCGATAACCAGAGGCGATGGCAAGTTCCCGGAATTCACGCGAAAGATTCACGTAGTAGCCAAATTCGGGATGCAACGTCACGTCAGCCGCGCGGGAGTCAGGCTCGGTCAGCGCGCGTTTGCGCAAATCGCCAGGGCGGTAGCGTTCGGCACCCGCCGGTGCGCGCTCTTCATGCGCAGATGCGTCCACGGCCAGCACGCGGGATGCGCCCAACTGACGCGCCAGACGCACTGGCAGCGGCTGGTACAAATCAGCATCGACATACTGGTCACCACGGATGCGCACTGGGGAAAATTGCCCTTCAATCGCGCAACTGGCCTGCACCGCAATGCCCGCATCTCCCGCGTTAAACCCCATCAGCCGACCATCTGACATCCGGGCCGCCACGCAAACCACGGGCGTGCGCATGCGCTCCAGCATCAGGCCACGGACCTCGTTGCGCACCATGTCCGAGATGGCGGAGCCACTCAGGCGGACGTTTCCCCCGATCGCAAGGCGGCCCAGGCTTAGAGGCTTCAGTTCAAGCGCCATTTGCTCAATGTCCCGCACTGACTTTCCACAGGCGTACATGACGGCCACCACGGAACCGACTGAGGCACCCACCAGCAAATCCGGCACCAAACCCATCTCGCTCAATGCCTTGATGACGCCCACGTGGACAAATCCGCGCGGCCCGCCCGAGCTGAACACCCAGGCCGTGCGCACAGGGCGCGCCAGCGGCACGGCGCGCGGCGCGTCGGCTCCGGCGTGGTCTTCATCGGGCGACAGGGTGCAGCCAGCCAGCAGACCGGCACCAACGACTGAGGATAGAAGGGAGCGGCGGTTCAGCATGGCGCAGCCGTGCGAAAGCCCGAAAATATGTCGGTGCGATGCGGAAGAAAGAAATTTCGGTAGCGGGCGGCGTGCAGCCGTGCGTGCGTTGCAAACGCGCCACCACGGAGTTCCCGGTGGTTGCCAAACCACGGGCAGGAGTATTCACGGTACGGGCCGGGTGCAAAACCAGGGTAGGGTTTGAAGGTGTCGGCAGTCCATTCCCAGACGCTGTGGCCCCAATGGAATGAATTTTCACCAGCGACTTTTTGTGGCGCTTTATGCGTTGCCGCGTACGCCCATTCAGCGGCAGTTGGCAGGCGTCGCCCGGCCCAACGGCAATAGGCCTCAGCCTCATAGGCGTTCAGGTGCATTGCGGGCAGGGCAGGTGCCAGCGCCAGCCAGTGGTCAAACCAGCGCATCTGCCACTCTGTGCGACCGGAATTTGCCGGGTCACGCCGCCACTGCTGCGGATGGCTGAGCCCAGACCGCGCGCGCCAGGCACCGGCTTCACCGGGCCAGTAGCGTGGCTCGTCGTAGCCGCCCGCATCGACAAACCGCGCGAATTCCAACGCGGCAACGGGGGCGCTGTCAATCTCAAAGTCCGGCACGGTCACGAAAAGGCCGGGGCGCTCGTTGTCGAACGCAAAGCCTGGTGCGCCCGTGCGGCTTCCCAACTGAATCTCGCCACCACGCACCGCCATTGGCCTGCTCTTGGGCACTTGCGGCAGCGCGACGGCTGCGGGCACCGGATAGCCCAGCGTTGCGCGCAGCCAGCAAAAGGCTTCCGCGTGCATGTCTTCATGGAACAGCGCCAGGCGATGGAAGTAAAGCGCGTCATCGTCTGTGCGTGAACCGGCAATTGGATTGTTGTGTGGCAGGGCATCAATGCAGGCATTCAGTTGATCGGCCAAAATGTTTTCAAGCGCGTTGCGCGTTGGCATGGGCGTTGTCCAGCGCGCGGCAAGCGCCAGCCGGGCCGAGTCAAAGTGGGCGTCCGGCCCGGCAAAGCGTGCCGCATGGTGGGCGGTTGCCTGCCCTGAGGCGTCGCGGCCATGCGGGCCGCGCAGCACCCAAAATTCGGCAAACCAGGCCAAGTGTGCCAGTTCCCACGCGATTGGGTTGACGCCATCCGTCAGTGGCGGCAGCCATTGCGCAGGCGTCAGGTCAGCGACCAGCGCCCATGTGCGGACCCGGCTGTCGCGCAGGGCTGCGGCAAGGGCTTCGCCGGAGAGCAGGCGGGCATCGGCCGAGGTGATTGTCACGTTGTCCATCGTGCCGGGAGTATGCCAGTCACGCGGCTGACGAAACGGCTTTTACGGGGCGCGGATGGTTGCGACAAGGCAAAGGAGTCAATGGCGTCAAGATAGCGGATTTTGGGTTCGGCAAACCCATGATATTGCCGTCAGTCGGTTGTTGCAGTGGAATCTTACACAACAGGCGTGGCATCTGCGTGTGCGACCCTGCACCCAAGCGCGTTCAATCCGCGCCTGTGAGGGCAACTCCTGGTCACGACTGGGGCCGTATGGTCAGGCAGAAGGCCGTTTTACGAGCAAGTGGCGCAAACCGGCCAGCAGCCCCGGCGCGCGCCGCTCGGTTTGAGGGCTCAAGTTGTCAAGCCGCCGGTCAATGTGACTGGAGCGCTGCATTTCATGCAGCAGGCGAACCACGCGTTGCGCGTTGGGTTGCTTCAAACAGCGCTCGTCCCAGTACAAGTCGCGCCCATGGATTGATGTCATTTTGTTACCTCCCGATTACTTCGCTAGCACCTCGCTAGCACCTCACTAGCACGTTGCTATCACCTCACTTTGTCAGCAAGATAACTATAGTTCGGGTTTGTAAAACTTCAAGGAGTGAAGTTGGCAGGCAAAAAGACGAAGAGCCTGCAATCACGGGCAAGCTCTTGATTTTTTTGGCTCGACCACCGAGCTGTTTGACAAACCCAGCGAATACTTCAATT
>JAYVNK010000181.1:0-5219 GCA_043758475.1 Comamonadaceae bacterium
GATCGGCTCAATGCGTTACATCCCGGTTTCGGTGACCGCGATGCTGATATTGTGCACGCCGGTGCTGGTGTTCCCGCTGAGCTACCGGTTGTTCCAGGACCAGGACGCCATCACCCCCACCATGCTGGCGGGTGCCGCATTGATGCTAGCGGGCATGGCCATCGTCGTCTTGCGCTGACGGGAGTGGTTTTGGCGATGGCGACGGTGATCGCGTCGATCACTTCACCGTGATCAGGACCGTCGCGCTCATGCGGGTGCCGTAAAACTGGTGCGCGCCATTGGCAAACTGTGATGTCAGCTTGTACTGGCCGGGCGGCAGGGTGATCATGGCCTCGGTTTGTCCGGCACCAAAGTGTTTGTGGTTGTCGTCAAATGGCACAGACTCACCGGCAGCCACGGGCATGCGGTTAATGAGTAGATGGTTGTGGCCGCTGTCTTTGAAAAACCGCAGAAACCCGTATGAGGCATCCAATTTCCCAATCGGGAAATTTTTCTTGCTTTGCTGCCTCCACAAGATCATAATTCCCGAACAGGAAATTTGTATGGACATTACCCTTACTGACACACCCGAAGCGCTAGGCGTAGCCGTGTTAGCTGCCCGTAACAAGCTCGGCTTAACCCAACCACAATTGGCATTGGCCGCTGGCGTGGGCGTACGTTTCATTGTGGAGCTGGAGGCGGGCAAGCCCACCGTTCGCCTGGAAACCCTGCTCAAAGTGCTGCACGCGCTGGGTGGTCGCCTGGCGGTGCAAGGCTTGGTCTGACATGGCACGCCAGCTCGAGGTCTGGTTACTTGACGCGCACATGGGTGCCCTGTCGCAAATCGACGGTCGGCTGAGCTTTTCCTACGCGCCCGATGCAGTCACGCCCCTGTCCCAATCGCTCCCCATTCAGCCGGGGCCTTTTGATGACCGCGCGACCCGCCCGTTCTTCGCCGGGCTGCTGCCCGAAGGCGGCAAGCGCAGACAGATAGCCAAAACCCTGCAAGTCTCCACCCAAAACGACTATGCCTTGCTGGACAGCCTGGGTGGGGAATGCGCCGGTGCCGTCACTTTGCTGCAGACAGGCCAGTCACCCCAGGCGGGCGACGCG
Organism: Comamonadaceae bacterium; assembly: GCA_043758475.1. Taxonomy (GTDB): domain Bacteria; phylum Pseudomonadota; class Gammaproteobacteria; order Burkholderiales; family Burkholderiaceae_C; genus JANYCG01. The sequence continues at coordinate 1,093 of JAYVNK010000181.1, forward strand.
CCCCGTGAAGTGCGCTGGCTGGACCATTCGCAGCTGCTCCGGGTGCTGGATGAAATGCCCCTGCGTCCCATGCGGGCGGGCGACGACGGCCTGCGCCTGTCGCTGGCAGGCGCACAAGACAAGCTGCCGGTGGTACTGGATTCAGATGGTGTGCGCATCGGCTTGCCCCTGAATGGCTCACCCAGTACCCACATCCTCAAGCCGCCCATTTCCGGTGCAGAAGGCAGCGTTTTCAACGAAGCCTTTTGCATGGCGCTGGCAAGGGTGCTGAAGCTTGACGTGGCCAGCACCCATATCCAGGCCATCGCTGACGGTGAGCAGCAGCGCCACTACCTGCTGGTTGAGCGCTATGACCGACAAGCGGGCCCACCGCGCCTGCGCTTGCACCAGGAAGACTTTTGCCAGGCTTTGGGCGTGGTGTCTGAGCACAAGTACCAAAACGAAGGGGGTCCGGGTCTGGCCCAGGCATTTGCGCTCCTGCGCAGCGCCACCCGCCCCAGTGCACCGCACACGCTCAGGTTGCTGGACTGCGTGGTCTTTAACGCACTCACAGGCAACCACGATGCCCATGGCAAAAACTTCTCGTTGCTGTACACCCAGGCAGGTGCCGTGCTCACCCCGCTGTACGACGCGCTGTGCACCGCCGTCTATCCCAAACTCACTGACAAAATGGCCATGAAGATTGGCAGCAAATACAAGTTTTCGCAGGTGCAGGCACGGCACTGGGAGCAGTTCGCCACAGAGGCTGCCCTGTCACCTGCCCAAGTCAAGACGCGCAATTACGACATTGCCAGGCGCCTACCAGACTTGGCGCGGGCTACCCGTGCATCGTTCCAGACCGATGGCAACCACCACCCCATCATCGACCAGATCGTCACCCTGATCGACCAGCGCTGCGCCCTGACCATTCGCCGCCTCACCGTGGCCCGGGTCGATGACGCACCGCCAGAGGCAGCGTGATGTCGTTCAAGGTGTGGAGCGGGTGAGGGGGATCGAACCCCTGTCTAAAGCTTGGGAAGCTTTCGTTCTACCATTGAACTACACCCGCATTGCCTTGAATTATAGGGTTGGCGACGCGGCAATGCCTCACGTCAAGGCCGAAGGTAAGCCCAGCCCTCGGACTGCTTGGTCATGATCTCGGTCACGCCTGCGGGCACATAGCTCAGGGCGGGCAGCATGTCGTCCCGCGTCAGCTTTTGCACGCGCATGGTGTTTTCGCAGGCGATGATTTTGACGTTGGCTTTCATGGCCTCGCTGATGCGCGTGGCGGCGGGCGAGTCCAGCTTCAGCATGCCAATGCCCGGGCCGTAGGCGACGATCTCTATGTCCACATTGGCAGCACCCACATCCTCTTGCAGGTTCTTCGCGTTGTTGAGGGCCAGATTCCACTTGGATACTTCGCCGTCGCTGACCTGGATCACGATTTTGTGCCGTTTTCTACCGATATTTTGGCCGGTAGCCCCCGTCCCCTGTGCATAAGTAGCTACTAAAAACGGAGCAATTGCAATTGGCAGCCCGATCAATGAAGCCGCCGCACCCGCCTGGATCAAAAGCCTGCGTTTCATGTTATCCCGCCTTTCATTTGAGAATGTCACCCATGCACAGGTACTTCATCTCCAGATACTCTTCCATGCCGTGGTGTGAGCCCTCGCGCCCCAGGCCCGACTGCTTGACGCCGCCAAACGGCACATGCTCGGTGGCAATCACGCCGACGTTGATGCCGACCATGCCGTACTCCAGCGCCTCGGCCACTCGGTAGATGCGGCCCACGTCGCGGCTGTAGAAGTAGCCGGCCAGGCCAAACTCGGTGTTGTTGGCTGCATCGATCGCCTCCTGCTCGGACTTGAAGCGGAACACGGGCGCAAACGGGCCAAAGGTTTCTTCCCTGGCGCACAGCATGTCGGCCGTGGCTTCTGAAATCACCGTGGGCTCATAGAACTGGCCCTGCAACTTGTGGCCACCGGCCAGCAGCTTGCCGCCCTTGGCAATGGCGTCCGCCACCTGGCGCTGCACTTTGTCAACTGCGGCGTCTTCAATCAGCGGACCGATAGTCACACCTTCTTCAAACCCGTTGCCGACCTTGAGCAGCTTGACCTTGGCCGCAAATTTTGCAACGAACTGGTCATACACGCCATCCTGCACATAGATGCGGTTGGCGCAGACGCAGGTCTGGCCGGCATTGCGGTATTTGCTGGCCATGGCACCTTCCACGGCCGAGTCCACATCGGCGTCGTCAAACACGATGAAAGGCGCATTGCCACCCAATTCAAGCGAGAGCTTCTTGACAGTGGGCGCGCTTTGCGCCATGAGGATGCGGCCCACTTCGGTGGAGCCGGTGAAGCTGATGTGGCGTACGGTGTCGCTGGCGCAAATCACCTTGCCGATGGCAATGCTGTTGTCGCCGTCGGCCGTCAAAATATTCAGCACGCCGGGCGGTATGCCTGCGCGCATCGCCAGTTCAGCGGCGGCCAGGGCGGTCAGCGGCGTCAGCTCGGCCGGTTTGATCACCACTGGGCAGCCGGCAGCCAGGGCCGGGGCCACTTTGCGGGTGATCATGGCCAGCGGGAAGTTCCACGGCGTGATGGCGGCGCACACCCCGATGGGCTGCTTGATCACGGTCAAGCGACGGTTGTTGTCAAATTGCGGCAGCGTCTCGCCGTTGATGCGCTTGGCCTCTTCGGCAAACCATTCCACAAAGCTGGCCCCGTAGGCAATTTCGCCTTTGGCTTCGGCAAACGGCTTGCCTTGCTCGGCCGTCATGATGCGGGCCAGGTCTTCCTGGTTGGCCATGAGCAGCTGAAACCATTTCATCAAAATGGCATGGCGCTCCTTGCCGGTTTTGCTGCGCCACGCAGGCCACGCGGCGTTGGCTGCGGCAATGGCGGCTGTGGCATCGACCGCGCCCAAATTCGCCACGTCGGCCAGTTTGAGGCGGTTGGAGGGATCGAGAATGTCAAACCGGGCACCGGTCGAGCCCTTGACCCACAGGCCGTTCACCAGCGCATCGGTTTTGAGCAGGCTGGGATCGTTCAGCAGTGAGAGAGGGGAGGTCTTCATGTCCATGGGAAATCCTTTGAAAATGGTAAAATCTGGTTGAATCAACTAAAAGTCTGATTTTTTTGAAGGAGTAGTTATGCATGCAGTTGGATTGTTCGATGCGAAAACCCACTTCAGCGAGTACGTCACGCGTGCGCAGGCGGGCGAAGAAGTGATCATCATGCGGCATAACAAGCCAGTGGCGAAGATTGTGCCACTTCACGCCAAGCCCGTGCCGTTGAAGATTCCCAAATTTGTACAGCGCACCTTTGACATGGGTGTGCCGCTGGTTGACTTGACCAAGGCGAACCAATTGGTGGCCGAGCTCGACAACATCGAATTCCTGAAATTGACAGCCCGCCTGGAGCGAGTGCACAAACGTAAAAACGGGGATAAATCCGAGGCAGGCAAGTCACCGGCCAGCAAGGTTGCCAAGCCAAAAAAACGCCATGCAGCTGCCTGACACCAATGTCCTTCTGTATTCGGTCAATCCATTAAGTCCGCATCGCGATCAGGCCGCACGTTGGCTGGAGGATTCGTTTGACGGTCCGACGGGCATCGCCTTTGCGTGGTTTGCTTTGGTTGGGTTTATCCGGCTATCAACCCACCAGGCGATTTTGCCGAAGCCGCTTGCCGTTGCCGACGCCGTTGGGATGGTGGAGGAGTGGCTGGCGCATCCGCGAGCCCGCATCGTCCATCCCACCGAACGGCACGCCGACGTGCTGTCCAGGCTGCTTCTGGTTGCAGGCACCGCAGGCAACCTTACCAACGACGCGCACCTTGCGGCGCTGGCCATTGAACATAGCTGCACGATTGGTAGTTTTGACAACGACTTCAAGTTATTTTCTGGTGTCAAACTTGAGCTGCTGAAGTGAAGCTTGGCAGCCATCCTTTTCTTCCACACTGATTCCGTTTGAACCATGTCCACTCCCCAAATTTCCCCTGCCTTCACTGTCAGCGACATCCGCAAGTCCTTTCTCGACTTCTTCGCATCCAAGGGCCACACCGTTGTCGCGTCGTCTTCGCTGGTGCCGGGCAACGACCCAACGCTGATGTTTACCAATTCGGGCATGGTTCAGTTCAAGGACGTG
>JAYVNK010000182.1:0-5198 GCA_043758475.1 Comamonadaceae bacterium
GTCAACCAGGCCGCCAAAATCCGCTACATGACCGGTGGCCAGGCACGCGTTCCCCTGGTGATCCGCTCGCCCTACGGCATGACCAAAGGGATTGCTGCCCAGCATTCGCAGTCGCTGGAGGCGTGGTATGCGCACGTACCCGGCTTGCGCGTGGCGATGCCGACGACGCCTGCGGACGCAAAAGGCCTGCTTAAGTCCGCACTGCGCGGGGAAGACCCGGTGATCTTTCTGGAGCACAAGCTTTTGTATGGCACCAAGGGGCAGGTGCCCGATGGCGACGACTGGCTGGTGCCTCTGGGGCGGGCGGCAGTGGTCAAGGCAGGTGTTGACCTGAGCATCGTGGCCACTGGCCTGATGGTGTCGCGTGTGTTGGAAGCGGCTGCCCGCCTGGAAGCGGCGGGCGTATCCGCCGAGGTGATTGACCCGCGCACGGTGTCACCCATCGATTGGGCAACGATCTTCACATCGGTGGACAAAACCGGTCGCGCGCTGGTGGTGAACGAGGCCACATTGGTGTGCTCGGTGGCGTCCGAGATCGCCGCCACAATTGGCGAACAGAGGTTTGCGTCGCTGGACGGCCCGGTGCGGCGCATCGGCTCGCCGTTTGTACCCAAGCCATCGACGCCCGGACTTGAAAAGCTGGCCTACCCTTCAGTCGAGCAGGTGTTCAACACGGCCATGGCCATGATGCCGCGCCGACGCCAGAACACTTGAGAAAAAACTAGCACCATGAATCGCGTTGCAGACAAAATAGCACTGGTCAGCGGTGCCGCAAGCGGATTGGGCGAAGCCATTTCACGGTTGCTGGCTCAAGAAGGTGCAACCGTGGTGCTGGCCGACATCAATGACGCAGCAGGCAAACGGGTGTTGCGGGACATCAAGGCCAATGGCGGCCAGGGTATTTATGTGCATCTTGACGTCGCGAACGAAGACCACTGGATCAGCGCAATGGCGGCGATTCGGAAGCGCTGGCGGCGTTTGAACATTGCCGTCAACTGCGCAGGCATCAATATTGCACGGACATTCCCTACCGAAACCACGCTTGCTGACTGGCGCACTCTGATGTCTGTCAACCTTGATGGCGTGTTTCTCGGCACCAAGCATGCGGTCGCGGCGATGCGTGGCGGTGATGCGGCAAGGGGCCCAATCAACGGCTCAATCATCAATGTCTCTTCCATCATGGGGCTGGTTGGCTTTGCCGATATTGCCGCTTACAACGCCTCCAAAGGCGGGGTGCGCCTGTACAGCAAGTCGGTGGCGATTTCCTGCGCCGAGAAGCGTTTGAATATTCGCGTGAACACGGTGCATCCTGGCTTCATTGACACGCCGCTGCTGCGCAAGGCAATGGCTCGGTTTGAGGACCCGAAGGAAGCGAATCGGGTCTATGATGCGCTGCAGCCGGTGGGGCACCTCGGTACGCCCGAAGACATTGCTTTTGGCGTGTTGTACCTTGCGTCCGACGAATCAAAATTCGTCACCGGCGCGGAGCTTGTGATTGATGGCGGTTTTACGGCCCGTTGAGCGTGGTGTTTTAAATTGGTGCGTTGTACTTTTCAGTGGTAGTTTTGTTTAGAAACCAGGAGAAAAAGATGATTTACGAGCTGCGAATTTACCGGGCCCTGCCGGGCAGGATGCCAGCGCTTTTAAAGCGGTTTGAAACCAAAACTATCCAGATTTGGGAGCGGATGGGCATTCGCCCGGTCGGATTCTGGACCACGTTGATCGGGCCTTCGCATCTGGAACTCACCTATATCCTGGCCTGGGAATCGCTGGAAGAGCGTCAGCGCCAATGGGAAAAGTTCCAGGCGGATCCCGAATGGTTGCAAGCTTGGGCAGATTCCGAAAAAGACGGGCTCATCGTGGGCAATGTGGAAAGCTCTTTCCTGAGTCCGACCAAATTTTCGGCGCTCAAGTAGGCGGCATTGCGCAAGGAGATCAGCGTCCCACGCCGCAAAACGATGTCGTTGTCACGTCGGGCGGCCATTCTCTTTCAGAAGAGGATAAATCAGGGTAGACCCTAGTTGATTTTAAATGGTCTGACAATAAAATTGGTCAACATTTAGTTAAATGCTTGCTAGAGTCTCTGTGGATTGGCGTGGATGAACAAGGAGAAGTTTTTGACGGGTTTGGGCGGTTCAGCTTTGGCGCAAAAGCGTATGTTTGGTGGTTTTAGTGGCCGGGATTCGGCTTGCCGCATGCGTGTCCGGCAAATGATGGCTTGGGCTTTAGGCATCGGTTTTGCGATGCAACCAAGTGTTGGGCTGACCCAGTCGGTGCCCGATTCTTTTCCTGCCCGACCGATCCACATCGTGGTGCCGTTTGGCGCTGGCAGCGGTACCGACATCACCACCCGCCTGCTGGGTCAGCACTTGCAGACGGCGCTCAAGCAGAGTGTTGTGACCGACAACCGGCCCGGTGCCAATGGTTCCATTGCGGCAACAGCCGTTGCACGCTCCACACCAGATGGGTACACCTTGCTGATGGGAACCAACTCAACCCACGGTGCCAATTCGGGTCTGATTGCCAAGCTGGCCTATGACCCGTTGCGCGATTTTGTTCCTATCGGTCTGATCGGGGTGTTCTCAAGCTTCCTGGTCGTCAATCCGGCGCTGCCAGTGCGCACGCCCGCTGAGTTGGTGGCTTACGGCAAGGCCAACCCGAAAGCGTTGACATTTGCCGCTGGAAACACGTCCAGCCTGATCATGGGGGAAATGTTCAGTCGCAGCACCGGCATTGAGATGCTACGCGTGCCCTACAGCAGCAACCCGGCAGGCGTGACCGACGTGATCGGCGGCAGAGTCTCCGTGATGTTCCCGGACATTTCTTCCAGCATCGCGCACGTCAAATCGGGGTCGTTGCGTGCACTTGCGGTAGTCAGCCTTGGCGAGCGCAGCCCGCTTGCCCCTGACTTGCCCACGGTCGGAGAAACAGTGATTCCGAATTTCAATTTTGTGGGTTGGATCGGCCTGTTTGCGCCAGCGGGCACGCCCGCTTCCGTCGTTGCCAGGCTTGCGGAAGAATTGCAGAAGATCGTTGCGCTGCCTGAGATCAGCCAGCGCCTGCAACAACTAGGGGCAGACGCCAAATGGATGGGACCTAACGACTTCCGTGCCTTCGTGGCAAACGAGGTAACCCGGCTGCCCAAGATTCTGGCTGACATCGGCGTGCAGCCGCAATAACCCATGCCGCTTCATCCGGTCATCCAGACAGCGCTCGCCTCGGCGGCAGCATTGCCTGCCTACGATACCCTGCCGGTTGCGCAAGCGCGCGCGCAAGCCAAGCTGGGTTATCCGCCACGGAAAGACCCGGTGCAGGTGGGCGAAGTGCGCAACCTGGACATTCCAGGGCCCGGCGGTGCCTTGGCGCTGCGGATTTATCGCCCGGTTGGGCAGGCACCCAGCCCTGTCATCGTCTTCTTTCACGGCAGCGGATTCGTCATCCTTGATCTCGACACACACGACGATATCTGCCGACGACTGTGCGTGGGTGCCTCATGCATTGTGGTGTCGGTTGACTACCGCCTGGCACCCGAACACAAATTTCCGGCCGCGCCAGACGACTGCCTGGCCGCAACGCGATGGGTCGCTGCGCATGCAGGCGAGTTTGGCGGTGACGCCTCGCGCATGGTGGTTGCGGGCGACAGCGCGGGAGGCTGTCTTGCCGCAGTCACCGCACAGCGAATTCGTGACGAGGGTGGCCCGCCGCTGCAAGGTCAACTGCTTTGGTATCCCGTCACGGACTACCCAACTTCGACGCCAAACTCATACCTTGCCTATGGTTCAGGCTTCGGATTGACGCAGGCCGGCATTCGATGGTACTGGGACCAGTACCTAGAAGATCCTTCCGCCGGGAGCCATCCCCACGCATCGCCGATGCGTGCAGTATCCCCACGCGACTTGCCGAGTGCCTATGTTTTGGTGGCCGAATTTGATGTGTTGCGCGACGAAGGAGAAGCTTTTGCGCGCCGCCTGGTGGATGGCGGGGTTGAAACGGTGGCGCGCTGCTGGCCGTCGATGAACCACGGCTTCCTGAAGTACACAGGCGTGATTGCGGACGCAGATGCCGCCATGGCCGATGCCTGTGCCTGGCTAAAAGATGTTCTTCAGAATAACTCCAGTCTTGTTCCGGCTTGAAACCCATGCTCGATATAGCCCCCGTCAATGTCCCCAAAGCCGCCGATGTGCTGGCTGGCATTCTGCGCGAAAAAATTCTGGAGGGGGATTTGAATGCAGGCATGCCGCTGCCCAAGGAGCGGGATCTGGGAACGCAAGCTGGCCTCTCGCGCGCGTCGGTGCGTGAGGCACTGCGTATTCTGGAGGGTGAAGGCCTGATTGCGACTCGGGTTGGGCGCAATGGCGGCTCAGAGGTGCTTCGCCCCAGCAGTGCAACGATTGAGCGCTCCGTGGGCATTTTTATCCGGGGCCAGCGCATACGGCTGGAAGCGGTGCTGGAAACCCGGGCTGCGATTGAGCCGCCTTCTGCGCGCTTTGCCGCTCTTCACCGCACCGATGCCGACCTGCAAGCCATGCATAAATGCCACGAAACGCTACAGCGGGCGTCTGAGGCGGATGACATTCCCGCCTATGTGCGCGCCAATTTGGACTGGCATGTGCAAGTGGTGCGCGCCAGCCACAACGAGTTGCTGATTGCATTTATCGCGGCGGTGTCGCAATCGGTCTATTTGGCGACCGATCTTGAAGGATTCAACTCGACTGCGGTTCGCAATGCCGTGATCCGTGCGCACCGCCGCGTCATGGATGCAATTCAAGCGCGTGATGGCGACGCTGCAGCCCGGCGCATGGACCGCCACGTTGGCGCGTACAGCAGCGACGTAAAAAAGACACAGGCAACACCAACCGGCGCAGCGCCGAAGGAGACGTAATGGCAGGCATAGTGGGTATTGACGTCGGTGGGACTTTCACTGACCTGTTTTTTTCAGGCGATGGGCACCGCCCGCATCTCATTTTGAAGGTGCCGTCCACACCGCAAGACCCGTCGATTGGCCTGTTGAATTCGCTCAAAGCGGCCGGGCTGACACCGGGTGAGCTGGATGCGATTCTGCACGGCACCACGATTGCCACCAACGCGGTGATCGAGCGCAAAGGTGCCACCTGTGCGCTCATCACCACCATGGGCTTTCGTGACATTCTGGAGCTTGGCCGACGCGACCGGCCCAACATGTATGGGCTGGAGGGCAC
>JAYVNK010000183.1:0-5188 GCA_043758475.1 Comamonadaceae bacterium
GGCGTCCTGCAAGCGGCCTTCAACCGCTTCCAGAGCGCCCAGCCAGGCGTCGCGCGGCTGCGCCACCAGCTCAGCCGCCGCCGTGGGCGTGGGCGCGCGCAGGTCGGCCACAAAATCGGCGATGGTGAAGTCGGTTTCATGACCAATGCCGGTCACGACCGACACCGGGCTTTGGGCGATCACGCGGGCCAGGCGCTCGTCGTTGAAGGCCCACAGATCGTCGATGGAGCCACCGCCACGCACCAGCAGAATCACATCCACCGGCGCATTAAAAAAACCCGCTTTTTCGTGCCCGGGAACGCCAGAACTGCCATTTTTACCTGTTTTGGAGGTTAAATTGGCCCCTAGCCCTTGTCCAGACTGCATAAGCAGATATAAATTTAATAGCGATTGCATGATTTCACCCGGCGCGCCCGCGCCCTGCACCGAAGCCGGTGCCAGCACCACTGGAATGTGCGGCACGCGCCGACGCAGCGCGGTGACCACGTCATGCAGCGCCGCCGCGTTGAGCGACGTGACGACGCCGATGCCGCGTGGCATGAGCGGCAAGGCGCGCTTGCGGCCCGGCTCAAACAGGCCTTCAACCTCCAGCTTGGCCTTGAGTTTCAAAAACTGCTCAAACAGCGCGCCCGGCCCGGCCCGGCTCATCGATTCGACGATCATCTGCAAATCGCCACGCGGGCCGTACACGTCCAGCCGGCCGCGCACCTCCACCAGTTCGCCGTCACGCGGCGCAAAGTCCAGCAGGCTGGCAGCTCGGCGGAACATGGCGCAGCGGATTTGCCCGCTGTTGCGGCCGTCCTGGTCCTTGAGCGAAAAGTAGCAATGCCCGCTGGGCGCGCGCGAAAAGCCCGAAATCTCGCCGCGCACCGCAGCCGGGTTGAACCTGGCGTCCAGCGCATCAGCAATGGCGCGGCACAGCGCGCCGACTTGCCAGATTCGCGGCGTGTTTGCTGGAGGGTTCAGGTCAAGCATCAGCCTGGATGCGCTTTTGCGCCGCATGAGGGTTGCAAGTGCTCCACAGATACCGCGTGGCGGCACAAAGACCTGTAAAACCACTTGAAACGCGCGGCTTTTCGTCACAACCCGTTGATTTCATTGAACTTATTCCTGCCTCATTTGTCATCGATCTGTCACAACGCCGCGTGGATGCGGGCTCGCGGCTCGCGCCACCCAAGTTCTTCACAAAGTTATCCACAGTTTTTGTGGGTTGGCAGTGGGCAGTCGGGCTTTCCCTGTGCCAGCCTGCGCGCGGGTAAAACCAGGCCCCACGTAAGCCATAATCGCCAAGCATTTCATCTGCGCGAAGGGCTCCTTTGTTTTCCATCATACAAGCCGCAGGCTGGCCCATCTGGCCACTGGTTGCCTGCTCCATTTTGGCGATGGCGCTCATCATTGAGCGTTTCCTGAGCCTGAAAACGTCCAAAGTTGCGCCCCCGAACCTGCTTGACGAAGCGCTGAGCGTCTCGCGCACGTCCGTGCCGTCGGTTGACGTGGTGTCCCAGCTGGAGCAGAACTCCGCGCTGGGCGAGGTGCTGGCCAGCGGCTTTCGCGCGCTGAACGCCAACCCGCGCTGCTCCGAAGCCGATTTGCGCGCCACCATGGAGGGCACGGGCCGCGTCGTCGCGCACCGGCTGGAGCGCTACCTGAACGCGCTGGCAACCATCGCCTCGGCTGCGCCGCTGATGGGGCTGTTTGGCACCGTGGTGGGCATGATCGAGATTTTTGGCTCGCAGTCGCCGGCCGGGGGGGCCACGGGAGGCAACCCCGCGCAACTGGCGCATGGTATTTCGGTGGCGCTGTACAACACCGCGTTCGGGCTGATCATCGCCATTCCGTCGCTGATTTTCTGGCGTTATTTCCGTGCCCGTGTCGATGAGTATCTGCTAAAGCTGGAACTGGCATCTGAACGCCTGGTGCGGCATCTCAATGCACTGAGGAAATAGAGTGAATTTCCGCCCCCGCCAAAAAGAAGAGCCCGAGATCAACCTGATCCCGTTCATCGACGTGCTGCTGGTGGTGCTGATCTTTTTGATGCTGTCCACCACTTACAGCAAGTTCACCGAGTTGCAGCTCAAGCTGCCGGTGGCCGATGCCGACGCCCAGCGCGACTACCCCAAAGAACTGCTGGTGACCGTCAACAGCGAAGGCGATTACGGCGTCAACCGGGTGGCGGTGCAAGGGCGCAGCGTGGAAGCCCTGTCCGCCGCGCTGCTGGACGCTGCCAGGGCCGGCAAAGACTCGGTGGTGGTCATCACCGCCGACGCCTCGGCCCGCCACCAGGCGGTCATCACGGTCATGGAGGCCGCGCGGCGCAGCGGGCTCACCCAAATCACGTTTGCCACGCAGTCAACGGCTCCCGCCGGCAAGAAGTAAGCCCATGGCCGGGCTGGCGCAGGCATGGAGTCATCGCGGTCTGCTGGCGTGGCTGCTTTGGCCAATCTCCCTGCTGTATGGGCTGGCCGTCGGCGTGCGACGCTGGCAATTCAGGCAAGGCATAGAGGAGACCTCGCGTCTGCCGGTGCGCCTGATCGTGGTCGGCAATGTGGTGGCAGGTGGCGCTGGCAAAACGCCCGTGGTCATGGCCCTGGTCAAGCACTTGCAGGCGCGCGGATGGCAGACCGGCGTGGTGTCGCGCGGCTACGGGCGCAGCACGAGTGACTGCCGCGAGGTCCTCGCCATCAGCACTGCCCAAGACGCAGGCGACGAGCCGCTCCTCATCCAGCGTGCGACGAATGCTCCTGTATTTGTAGCAAAAAAGCGCGTTGAAGCAGCGCAGGCTTTGCTGGAAAAATATCCCGAGACCCAGGTGATCGTGTCTGACGATGGGCTGCAACACTACGCTTTGCAGCGCGATCTTGAAATTTGCGTTTTCGATGACCGCGGCATTGGCAATGGATTTTTGCTGCCGGCCGGGCCTTTGCGCGAGCCGTGGCCGCGCGAGGCGACGCAAAGCAGAACCACCCTGGCCTACCCGTCGGGTGACCTGTTGTGGCCGCCCACCCCAACCCTGCTGCTGCACACGGGATCGCACCCCGCGTTCAGCGGCGGCTTCCGGGCCACACGCGCCCTGGCCACCCACGCGGTGCGCAGCGACGGCAGCACGTTGCCGTTGGCTGAGCTGCGCGGCCAAGCACTGGCAGCGGTCGCAGGCATCGCCAACCCGGCGCAGTTCTTTGCCATGCTGCGCGACCAGGGCCTCACGCTTGCCCACACCGAAGTCCTTCCAGATCACTACTATTTTAATAGCTTTATATTCAAGTGGGACGTTGGCTACAGCCTCATTTGCACAGAAAAAGACGCTGTAAAGCTGTGGCGCACGCATCCGCACGCGCTGGCCGTGCCTTTGGTTGTGACACTGGATGCCGCCTTTCTGGGAATGGTTGATGCGGCAATGACCAGATGACCGATGTGCCCAAAGTTATCATCCACCCATGGACACACGACTTCTTGAACTGCTGGTTTGCCCGGTCACCAAAGGCCCGCTGGAATACGACCGCGAAAAGCAGGAGCTGACCTCGCGCAGCGCGCGCCTCGCTTACCCGGTGCGCGACGACATTCCGATCCTGCTCGAGACCGAGGCCAGGACCCTCACAGACGAGGAACTCGGGCTGTGATTTATCCATTTTGCACAGACGAGGAACTCGGCCTGTGATTTATCCGTCTTGCACAGACGAGGAACTCGGCCTGTGAGCTTCACCATCCTCATCCCCGCCCGCCTGGCCTCCACACGGCTGCCCAACAAGCCGCTGGCCGACATCGGTGGCCTGCCGATGATCGTGCGGGTGGCGCAGCGCATGCATCTGAGCCCCGGCCTGCCCTCCCTGTTGCGCAGTGGCAACCAGAGCAGCCAGCAGCCATCCGCCATTCCGCGCGTGGTGGTGGCGGGCGACAGCCCCGAGATCATCGCCGCCTGCCAGGCGCACGGTGTAGAGGCGGTGCTGACACGCACCGACCACGCCAGCGGCAGCGACCGCCTGGCCGAGGCCTGCGACATTCTGGGGCTGGCCGACGACGCGATTGTGGTCAATGTGCAGGGCGATGAGCCACTGATGGACCCGTCGCTGCCACATGCCGTCGCCCAACTGCTGGCAGATGCGCCAAAGGCCAGCATGAGCACCGCTGCGCACGCTATCGCCACGCTGGCCGACTACCACAACCCCAACGTCGTGAAAGTGGTGCTGGACGCGCGCAGCATGGCGCTGTACTTCAGCCGCGCGCCGATTCCGGTGGCACGCGACTTTCCGGGCCAGGCCTGGTGGCACGACGGTGCACCCGTGGCGCTGCAGGCCGCAGCACCATTGCGCCACATTGGTATTTACGGCTACCGCGCAGGCTTTCTTCGCCTGTTCCCGACGCTGGCGCCAGCGCCGGTTGAAATCACCGAAGCGCTGGAGCAGCTTCGCGCCATGTGGCATGGGCATCGCATTGCGGTGCATGTGACGGCGCATGCGCCGGGGCCCGGTGTGGACACGCCGGATGACCTGGAACGCGTGCGCAGGCTGTTTGCTGGCTGACAGCCAAGCTCACGCGGTAGTTCACGCGGCAGCAGAAGCCAGCAATTCGCGCCCGCAAGTCAGGCCCGCATTTCAGGCCCGTCGTGTAAGCCCATGCAAAGGCGACGCGTGCTATTCTTGGCGGGCACAAAAACTTTGGCAAATGAAGCCACGGTGCACACGGTACAAAGAGACAGCGCAGCGCGGCCACCAGCGCACTGTGGTTCATAACTATTTGAGGAGTTTCATGAGACTGATTCTGTTGGGCGCACCCGGTGCGGGCAAAGGTACCCAGGCCACCTTCATATGCGAGAAATATGGCATTCCTCAAATCTCCACCGGCGACATGCTGCGCGCTGCTGTCAAGGCGGGCACGCCGTTGGGCCTTGAAGCCAAAAAAATCATGGACGCCGGCGGCCTGGTGGGTGACGACCTCATCATCAACCTGGTGAAAGACCGCCTGACGCAGCCAGACTGCAGCAACGGCTTTTTGTTTGACGGCTTTCCGCGCACCCTGCCGCAGGCCGACGCGATGAAGGCGGCAGGCGTAGCGCTTGACTATGTGCTGGAGATCGACGTGCCGTTTGACGCCATCATCGAGCGCATGGGCGGCCGGCGCTCGCACCCCGCATCCGGACGCACCTACCACAGCAAGTTCAACCCGCCGAAGGTGGAAGGCAAAGACGACGTGA
>JAYVNK010000184.1:0-5162 GCA_043758475.1 Comamonadaceae bacterium
TGAGAAACCTGCCAAACAGGTGAGTAAAGAAATGCATGGGAGAACCCCCTGATTCACACTATGGCAACAGACGTCATCATCCGTTGCATGGTAGCGGGAGTTCGTGAAGGTTTGACAGCGAATGTGTCACATGCTAGCTATTCCATAGCAGGAAAGCTATGGTGCCGGGGCCGGAATCACAAACTCGGCTGCAGGCCTCATGAACGCTGGTTTCTTATACTTCGAATTTCAAAAGTACCGTTAAAAGTACCGTCAATTGTTAAAGTCTCCCCTGTGTGGTGAATTTCAGACTGCCCCGCTCATCACACAAGATGGTACGGACGGGGTCACATATGACGTGGTAGACCGTATGGGCCACTCACTGTGCCATTTGCATGGCGTGCCGCTCGTTACCCAAACTCCGGGCCCACCTGCACCCCCACACGGACGGGGTGCATTTGGCGCCGACTGCCCTGCGCTACCGCGCAGCGTAAAAAAGGTTCAATCGATTGACCGATTAGTGCCGCGCCCGTTTCATCAGTTCTTTCGAAAGCTCAATACCGGCATCGTCCAAATCCATCAACGGGTTGGCCTGACAATAATTGTCTACCCAGAGAAATAGCGAATCGTTGTTTGAATCTCGCAAGAAGTCCTTGTTCGACGCAGAAGCTCGGCCAGATAGGTACCCTACAAGCCAACTTCCCTCCGTACGCATCAGCCAGCTATCGTCAGCTCTGTTCTTAACCCACGAACCGCAAGAAGGCGCGCCCCTTACCATGACGGCATAGACATTCGAAGCAATGGCCACAGTGAACAGCGCGAGCAGCATCGTTCGAATTAAACTTTTTAGCATCACTCTCTCCCAGAACATTGACGGTCAGCGATTCGGATTGACACCGCACATACCGTTTGAGTAAGTCGCAGCTGACCGGCATGCGTTTGCGTCGTAATAGATGCACTGCCCGCTGTATGCAGTAAAAACGCAAAAAGGGGCAAAACCCTGTACTGGGCGGGTAACCTGTTGCGGCTGGGGCGGTGGAGTGTATGTGGTCTGACCGGGGGGCGCAGGCGCGGGACCGCACGATTCGCCACCACCTTGGTTCATGCAGTTGCTCCATGCTCTGCTCATTGCCATCCATTGCTGATTGACGGCCTGTTGCTGGCTGGCAGCCATCCCATCTATGGCACCTTGAGCAGCGCCAGGCGCAAACACACCGGAAATGGCAGCTCCCGTAAAGCACGCTGCCGACAAGAATGCCAGCGCTACAGCACTTTTCATTTTCTACTCCCTATTTTTTCCCATGTTACAGCACGCGTTTCATTCGTACAGCCCCACCCGCGCCCGTATGCGTGCGACTTTGTGCGAGATCAAAAGTCGCGAGGGTAGACGCGGGCCTTAAATTTGATCGGGTCACCCGGCCCGGACTGTTCTAGCGCGCCATCTGCCAGCATTTGTGCTTTGATCTTCAGCAGCGATTCAATGACCTCGGGCAGGCACTCGGCCGGGATGGCAATGCCCCGGAATCCCGGCCGTAGCGGCCCGCCGTCCTTTGGCTGGTACTGGTAGCGCACTTGCACGACTGCGCCCCCCCTGTGGCCTTCCAGGCTAATCCGCAGTGGGTGTTTGCCTGCCATGAACAAAGAATCAGCTGGCGACATAGTGCTGCCCTGAGAGCGCCTTGAGGCCTGCCACGGTGTGCAGTTGCAAGCCTTCCAAAACCTGCAGCGCCTGCATTTCGCTGATGCGGCCATTGAGCCGGGCGCACATTGCGGCCAGGTCAGGGAAGGATTGCGCCAGCCCCAGATAGCTCGCGGCGGTCATATCGGATATGCACGCAATGCGAAGGGACTGGGCAAGGCATGAGGGCGGTACATCCCCTAGCAACGCGCCACACCGCAGCGCCATGCGAGTGCCGGTTACCACCGCCTCCCGGGCGCGGGCGTGCGCTAGTTGAAGGGAGCGCAGAGACTCGGCCACGGTGTGGCGTGCAATGGCTGCCCGCAGCTTGTCGCCGGTCGGGCCGCCCATGTCGGCATGTTCACTTGCAATTTGCTGCATTCGTAATTGCCAATTGGAGTTTGTCATGGTCATATCAGGCACATCTGCCCGCCTTTAATATTCTCCGCCGTCCCCCCATACCCCTGCGCATTGGCGGGCGGGGATTTCGCCCACCATTCCGCCAATGTCCGCTCATTTGCTTGCGGGAGATGGCGGACATTGGCGGAATCAATGTGCGCATAGGAAAACCTCGCGGTCTTTGTAATCAACCTTGATGCTTCTTCTGCAAATTTCGCCCTCGTCTTGTAGTTCATAAATCAGACGCACAAACGTGTCTTTGTCCAAACCGGACGGAAAGCCAGTGGACGCGGACATTGCCTTGAATGTCGAGTGCGCACCCGTTCGCGAAGTGGGCACCCTGTCACCGCGATCTGTCATCTTGCGGATGACGTCCAACAACTGAGTTTTCAGTGAGACCTTGCGTACTGCATCGGCTTCCCAATCAAACGGAGTGGCGGCAACCACCATTGGTACGCCATCGCGCCATTCGACACGCACCAGTTCCGCCTTAGGGCCGTGGTTGGCTTTCATGTGGTCAATGGTCATGTGATCTGGACCGGACGGATTCAGGCTCAAACGCGAGCGCACAGAGTTGTGCCATGCGGTGCTGCCCGAGTAATCTTCGCTGCCGCTAGTGCGCGGCCCGACACTGCTCTTGTTTATGTGGGCAAGAAGCAGTACGGAACGGCCAGGCCGTGCCAGCCGGCCCCGCAATGCACGGATAAAGCCTCGAACCTCTGCGCGCTTGATTTCGTCACCGTCGAATGCATCGCTGGCGTTGTCAATCACGACCAAGCGGGCGTCGTGCTTGACGGTGAGCGCCGCCAATCTATCCAAGGCCGGCAGCGCCGTCCTTTGAAACAACGCAGGGTCAATGTCGCTGGCGTCCAGCAGTATCAATTTTCCTTCAAGCTGCGTCGGGGAGATTTCCAGCGAGCGACAAATACGGGCCAGGCGAGCTTGTAAGACACGCGCGCCATCCTCCGCCGAGTAAAAGAGCGTGATCGCCTGTACGGTAACCAATTGTCCAATCGGGCGGCCCAAGGCTACGTGAACGGCGATACTCAGTGCGAGATAGGACTTGCCGCCACCGCCATGCCCTGCAAGTAGGGTGACCTCGTCTTGAGGTATCCACTTGGCAACCAAGTGGGGTAACGGTTCAAAGGCACCGCCGCCCGCGTCCAATGGCACGATGGCCCCAAACTCTGAGGGCTCCGGCGTGGCGCCCGGCGACATCGCACCGTCTGCGCCGAATCCCATTTCCCACGGCTGTACGTCGCGCTCGTACTTGCCAGCACTGCCAACGATGATCGCAATTTCGGCATTTCCGAGTGGCTCAGCGCAGGCGCATCGGTTCATTTCAGAAACGGCCGAAGAAATAACATCATCGGAAAATCCCTGTGCCCGCATCGCGCTCGCAGCCTTAAATAGGGTGGCATTGCGCTGGCCCGCCGGAATGCTAAGCGGTTCGCGGTCTTGAGGCACTGGCACCGTCATGGCAGCAGCGGCAACCCGGATCGCCGACAGTAACCAATCAGGCGCCAGAGCAGGAGATGTGCCCCAGTTCTCCCACTCGTAGGTTTTGCCATTGACAGTTGATGGCGCTGCTACGACAAGCCCCTTGCCCGCAGAGCGGACGTCCAAGCCCATCGCAAAGGCGACAGAATTCGGCACTGCGGCGCCATTTGGCACGGCGAACCAATAGTGCATCCCCCCGGATGGGGTGCGAGCCCGCAGCGTCTCAGGCAATGGTCCGTTTTGAATCTCAAAGGCCATAAGTGTCGATGGCCCGTCACCCTTTATATCGACGTCGAGCACCATCAAGCCCTGCGGAACCGCTATGCCCAAATTGGCCGCCGGAGTCGCCGCGAGGTGATGCAAGGTGTCACCAATGGACACATGCTGCCACCCCTTGTGCAGTGGTCGTTTTTCATTGGGAGTGATGGCAATGGGTGGCAGACCAGCTGCAGCGTATCTGCTCGCCCATGCTTGCGTGGAGTCGGGCACGTGCCGTGCCGGCACAGCAACCGGCGGCAAAGGTATGACTATGGCGCTCATGCTTCACCACCGCTCATGCGCTGTGCTCTTTTTGCCTGAAGCCAGATCAGGAAGTAATGGCAAGCTTCCCAGTCCTCAAAAAGAGTAATGCAGGAGCCCCCTCCATCATCAAGCACCATTGCCGAATCGATACACGGATAAAAGTCACGTTCACGGCCCCCAATCGGTTTTAGCAACTCTGCCAAAGCTGCTTTGCGTGCCCTATTTCTGTAAATCTCTACCAAGCGCGATTGCGGACCGTCGGCAACCATGCGAGGAGACAGGTAACTCCGCCATAGTGACGCGAACAAAATGGATCGGCATTTCGCCAGGACTGAGCCCCACATGCGCCTTGCAATAGGTTGCGACGGGGTCATAGAATCATGCGGTTCTTGGCTAGTCTCGGCGGGTTGACTGTGTGGTGCGGTCAGCCCGTTGCTTTCTGTAGTTGTCATCTTCGTCACCTTCAAACAGCGAGTGCTTTGCGAAGATCGCCAACATTCCAGGCAGTTACCCGGGCGGAGAGTTTGCGCGGGGCCGGCAATGTTCCACGCTTGACCATGCGCCACACTGTGGCGGCTGAGCAGCCATACAGAGCCTGCACTACTGGCTGGCGCACGTTAGCGGAATCAGGGAATGAATCGAAGTGCTTCAATGCGTCCGGTATGGAGGATTGAGCCCTGAGTAATAGGGTTTGCATTTTGAGCCTCAGTGAGTTGGTAAGGCTTCTCATGGTGCCCACATGAAACGAAAAATCCGGTTCGGTTCGCTCTACTGTTTTGCGGCTTTTCGGATTTTTTGGACATTGCGCACGGTAATGCCAAATTTTTGGCAGGTACGTTCATTGGCGACCCCGATGGTCACGCCTTGAGCAAGACAACTGTTCCAGTATGAAACTACTTTCGCATGTTCCTGAACGCTGGGCTTGTTCGAGCCCGCCTTGCTTTGCGCAACCCGCTTTGTAAAGTAATAGTTGACTTCAGCGTTTTCACATGACTCTGCAGCTGCAACCCAATCGGCGGCCAAATCAATATCCACTGGCTCATTTTGAAGGTGTATCAGCGCGCATGCTGCGCAATAAAGCGAC
>JAYVNK010000185.1:0-5155 GCA_043758475.1 Comamonadaceae bacterium
CGACCTGCTGGTGACCGACTACAACATGCCTGGCTATTGCGGTGTTGACCTGTTGCTGGAAGCCCGGGCCATCCGCCCGGACCTTCCGGTGGCGCTGGCTTCGGGCTATGTCACTACCGAAATCGAGCAAAGCGCGTTTGCCGCAGGTGCCAGCGCGCTGATCCACAAACCCAATGATGTGGAAGAGCTGTGCGAAACCGTGCAGCAACTGCTGCTGGACAACGAAGCCGCGCCGTACTCGTCGACTGGTTTTTCATCGCTTGTCGATCAACGTCATCTTTGAAGATAGCGCCCTGCTGGTGCTGGACAAGCCTTCTGGCCTGCTGTCGGTACCGGGCAAAGGCGACGGCAAACAGGACTGTTTGAGCGCACGCGTGCTGGCGCAGTACCCTGACGCATTGGGGGTGCACCGGCTGGACATGGCCACCTCGGGCTTGATGGTGATGGCGCGGGGCGCGCGAGTCCAGCGCACCTTGAGCATGGCCTTTGCCTGCCGCGAAGTCACCAAGCGCTACTGCGCCGTTGTGAGCGGCAACTTGGCCAGCGTCGATCCCTCTGCCCCCGACGCGTGGAGCGTGATTGACCTGCCCATCGCCGCAGACTGGCCCAACCGGCCATTGCGCGTCATTGATGCCGAGCACGGCAAACCCAGCGTCACGCGGTGGCGGCTGGCAACTGCCAGCGCGTGCGAACCGCCGAAAGGGGGTGAGCTGTCCCATGCGCCGCTTCACGGCCTGGCGCACTTTGACCGCAGCGCACCGTTCACCCGTGTTGACCTGGAGCCGGTCACGGGACGGTCACACCAGCTTCGCGTGCATCTGGCAGCGCTCGGCCATCCAATCCTGGGCGACCTGCTGTACGCACCGCCGTCCACGCAGGCGCGTTCGACCCGCCTGCTTCTGCACGCCTGCGGGCTCACCCTTGCGCACCCGCTGACCGCCAGCACGCTCACTTTTACCAGCGTGCCGCCGTTTTGAACAAAAACTCAATTGCTATATTATTAATATCTTACTATGCATACAGGATAAGGTCCATAGGCCGATTTGATACCTCTAAACAGGAAAATCCATGAAAAAACATTTGTACATCATCACCGGTGCCTCACGTGGCATGGGTCTGGCCATCGCGCGGCAATTAATGCGGGCAGACAGCTTTCTGCTTTGCATTTCACGCACCACCCATGCCGGGCTGCAAGGCGCTGCCGGTCCGGCGGGCGCAAGTGTTGAGCAGTGGCCCCTCGACCTGGATCATGGCCAGGAGGCCGCAGCCATGCTGGAGCAATGGCTGGCCAGCCGCAAACCGGATGGGTTCACCAGTGCAACCCTGATCAACAACGCGGCCGTGCTGCCGCCCATTGCGCCGTTGAGCCAGGCCGACCCGGCTGACATCGCCAAAGCCCTACGCGTGGGTCTGGAAGCGCCGATGCAGCTCACGGCCGCTTTCCTGCGTGGCACCGGGGCCTGGTTGGGGGCGGCCAGCGCGCTGGACATGGCAGGTTCAGGCGCAATGGCAGACAAAAATGCCCAGATCTTCCCGCGCCGTGTGCATAATATTTCGTCCGGCAACGGCCGACGCGCCATGGCTTCGCAAGCCATCTACAGCGCGGCCAAAGCCGGGATGGACCATTTCACCCGCTGTCTGGCGCTGGAAGAAGCGTTGACGCCCGATGGCGCTAGGGTCTGCTCGCTCGCCCCGTGCGTGGTTGACACCGACATGCAGACCCATTTGCGTGCCGCAGACCCAAGCGCGTTTCCGGACCATGCACGCTTCGTAGACCTCAAAACGCAGGGACATCTCACTTCCCCGGCCGATGCGGCGGCGCGTGTGCTGGCATACCTGGCGCGGCCTGATTTTGGGAACAACCCCGTGGCTGATGTGCGGGATGTGGCATAGCGGGTGCCCGGGTCGTGGCGCGCAGCATTTCAGAGACGGTGTGATGAATACGACAATGCGTGGGGACACTCGCTTGCTGAATTGGCCGCAGGCGCAATGGCACATGCCAAACGCCCCTCACACTGGGGTACCTGAAATCGGTCGTTTGGCATGCGCCATCCCGCCTTCACAAACATCAGTGCGCTACCGGTATGAGCCTGCCGACCGTTGGCGAAATATCGGTAGCGCGCCACTGCATTGGCTGCCAGGTTGGGCGTTTGTCGATTGACCGATTTCTGGTATTCCAGTATGAGGGCAAGCGACAGATGCCCAGCCGGGCGTACAGCCCACTGAGCGCCACCCGGGCCACGCAGCACCGAGCCAAACTCTTTCTCGTAAGGCCCATGAAGTAAAGTAAGAGCACACTGTAGTCTTACGCAATCCACTTTTACCCAAGGAGACCCACCATGACCCGTGAAGTTGTTGTTGTCAGCGCCGTGCGCACCGCCATTGGTACTTTTGGCGGCAGCCTGAAGGACATTCCCCCGACCGAGCTGGGCGCACAGGTGGTGCGCGAATCGCTCAAACGCGCAGGCGTGAGTGGTGACGATGTCGGCCACGTCGTGTTTGGCCACGTGGTCAATACCGAGCCCAAAGACATGTACCTGTCACGCGTGGCGGCCATCAACGGTGGCTGCGCGCAAGGCACACCCGCCTTCAACGTCAACCGCCTGTGCGGCTCGGGCCTTCAGGCCATCATCTCAGCCAGCCAGTCGATTTTGCTGGGCGATGCCGACGTGGCGATTGGCGGCGGGGCCGAGAACATGACGCGCGCGCCCTACGCGTCACTCAACACCCGCTTCGGTGCGCGCATGGGCGATGCCAAGATGATCGACATGATGATGGGCGCGCTGCACGACCCGTTTCAAAACATCCACATGGGCGTGACGGCTGAGAACATCGCCACAAAATGGGGCATCACCCGTGAAGACCAGGACAAACTGGCGGTAGAAAGCCACAACCGCGCCGAGCGCGCGACCCTTGATGGCCGGTTCAAATCACAGATCATGCCGGTCATTCTCAAAAGCAAAAAAGGCGATGTGGCCTATGAGCTTGACGAGCATTTCCGCCCGGGCGCAACGATGGCCGACATGGCCAAACTGAAACCTGTGTTCGCCAAAGAGAACGGCACGGTGACGGCGGGCAATGCGTCGGGCATCAACGATGCTGCTGCCGCTGTGGTGCTGATGGAGGCCAGCGTGGCAAAGGCGCGCGGACTCAAACCAATGGCACGCCTCGTCGCCTATGCCCATGCTGGCGTGGATCCCAAATACATGGGCATCGGCCCGGTGCCTGCCACGCAAGCCGCGCTGAAAAAGGCCGGGTTGACGGTGAAAGACCTGGACGTGATCGAGGCCAACGAGGCCTTCGCCGCGCAGGCCTGCGCCGTGACGCGTGACTTGGGTTTGGACCCGGCCAAGGTCAACCCCAACGGCTCCGGTATTTCACTCGGCCACCCGATTGGTGCCACGGGCGCTTTGATCACTGTGAAAGCGCTGTACGAGCTGGAACGCATCAAAGGCCGCTACGCCTTGGTGACCATGTGCATTGGCGGCGGGCAGGGGATTGCTGCGATTTTTGAGCGGGCTTGAAGCCTTAAGACACTTGCGTGCTGAATTGGGCGTGGGCGGGATGGCGCGACTGCTTTTGCTGCCCGGTTGGACGTTTGTCGATTGACCGATTTCTGGTACTCCGGTACGAGGGCAAGCGACAAATGCCCAGCCGGGCGTACAAGGGAATGCAAGGGCATACACGGTCGTGCAAAAGCGTACAAAACACATGCCACTTCGAGCACACTGTAGTCCCAAGCAACCCGCTTTTACCCAAGGAGCAGCACAGTGCCCAACTTCACCACCCTGCGTATTGACAAAGACCCCACCCACCCGCGCATCGCGCGCCTGCTGCTGAACCGGCCCGAGCGGCTCAACGCCATCAATGGGGACACACCGCGCGAGATACGCGCGGCCATCGACTGGGCCACAGCCCAGCGGGAGGTGCACGTGATCATCGTGGAGGGCGCTGGCAAGGGATTTTGCGGTGGTTATGACCTCAACTTTTTTGGTGGCAGCGAGATTGACCACCCGTGCCAGCAGGAACAGTTCCCCTGGGACCCGATGGCCGACTACGCGTACATGAAGCGCGACACCGAAGACTTCATGAGCCTGTGGCGCAGCCCCAAGCCCACCATCGCCAAAGTACATGGGTATGCCGCCGCCGGAGGCAGTGACATCGCCCTGTGCTGCGATCTGCTGGTGATGGCCGACGACGCCCATATTGGCTACATGCCCACCCGCGTGTGGGGCTGCCCCACCACCGCCATGTGGACCTACCGCCTGGGGGCAGCACGCGCCAAGCAGATGATGTTCACCGGCGACACGATTGACGGCAAAAAAGCAGCCGAATGGGGCTTGGCCAATGAATCGGTGCCGCTGGATCAACTGGAGGCCGCCACCCTGAAGCTGGCCAACCGCATAGCCGGTGTGCCCAGTTCCCACTTGGCCATGCACAAGATGGTGGTGAATCAGGTCATGCTGACCATGGGGCTGGAGCAAAGCCAGATGATGGCCACGGTGTTTGACGGCATCACCCGCCACAACCCCGAGGGCCTGTGGTTTCGCCGCTATGCGCAGCAAGAAGGCTTCAAGGCGGCGGTGCAATGGCGTGACAGCGGGCGGCCAATTCCTGAGGGCGACGAGGCACGGGAATTGATACGGCAGATGAACAGCCATCGTGGCGCAAAAGAATAGCTGTTGACACGGTGGGGCTTGCCTGGCCCGCTGGATTGGTCGTGGGCGGGAAGGCACATGCCAAACGCCCTGGTACTCCAGTATGAGGGCAAGCGACAAACGCCCAGCCGGGCGTACAAAACTCAAAAACTTGACGCGCACTACAAAGCTGACGCAACCCAATTACCCGCACCCTTCAGGACACGTATGGCACTGCTCTCCGGCATCAAGGTTCTCGATTTTGGCCGCTTCATCGCCGGCCCCTACTGCGCTGCCCTTCTGGCAGACCACGGGGCCGACGTTATCCGCATCGAACGCATTGAAGGCGGTGAAGACCGCTATGTTCCGCCGGTGGCTGACACGGGCGAAGGCGGGCTGTACATGCAGGTCAACCGCAACAAGCGCTGCCTCACGCTTGACCTTGCCAGCGACGCCGGGCGCGACATTGTGCGCCGCCTGGTCAAGTCGGCGGACGTGGTGGTGGCCAATTTGCCGCC
>JAYVNK010000186.1:0-5088 GCA_043758475.1 Comamonadaceae bacterium
GGTTTTGTTCGACCAAGGCACACCTGCGCCATTACGCCATGCATTGGTCGGGCATGCAGTTTCAACCGCTTATGAGCTTGGCTGGGCAACCCTGAGGAACGGGGAGTTGCTTGCCGCAGCGGATAGTTGCGGTTTCGATGTGTTCATCACCACAGACACCAGCCTCAAGTACCAGCAAAACCTCAAGACACGGCAAATTGCCATCGTGGTGCTTGGAACCACGAGTTGGCCACGCATCAAGATGGTGCCTGAGATGATTGTCAGCAAAGTCAATGCCGCAACGGCCGGGTCCTATGTTGAGATTGCAATTCCATAACAAGACTTGACGACCCTCCGCGTAACTCCTCGCGGTCCGGGATCTGGATTGACGAAGACCATGAGTGCTTCACTTTACATAGCTACTTATGCAGTCTGCAAAGGGGATACAGCTCAGTTTTATCAATTAAAACTGGCAAAACACCACTGAAACCATCACTACCGACCCTTAAAGTGCAAACTACCTCCTGAAAGCGGCTGGCTGCGTGCACGCAGCTCGCCTGCACCGCCTGCATGCACGGATTCAAAATAGCCCCCATGGGTTTCGCGCGTTGCGCATGGCTGACAACGCTGCTGACACTACGCTGTCAGTAGCCCCGGCGCACCATCACTGCTCCTTTAACCCACCTGGAGTTCTCAATGACCAACGCCTCTTTCCCCAATGTTGCGCAAGCTGAAAATGCTTCCACCGCTATCAAATCTGCAATCACCTGGTTCGAAATCCCGACGCTCAACCTGGCCAAGTCCCAGGCTTTTTATGAGACTGTGCTGGCCTGCAAGATGCAGCCTGAAGACATGGGGCCGTCGCAGGGCGCAGTGTTTCCGTACCAGGGTGAAGGCGGCGTCGGCGGCGCGCTGCTGTGCGGCCCAAGTGCCCCCAAGCCCGGCGCAGCGGGTACGCTGATTTACCTGGATGCTTCGCCGCTGCTGGACGCGGCGGTGGACCGCGCTTTGGCAGCGGGTGCCAGCCTGGCGTGCCCGCGTGTTGCGTTGCCACCCGGCATGGGCTTCTTTGCGCACATTGTTGACCTCGATGGAAACAAGGTGGGCTTGCACGCGTTGGCCTGATGAAGCCCGTCTGCCTGTTTTTGGATAAAGTCGCACCATGACCGCAACCCTCCCAAAAAACTGGATTGCCGTGGCCAGCGCCGACCATGCGCGGCGCGGCCGCGACGAGAAGGTGCCGGGCTTCATGCAGGTGGGCCACGGCAAGCTCGCCCCGCTCAAGCGGATGCAGCCGGGCGACCGCGTGGCCTACTACTCGCCTACGGTCACCCTGGGTGCCAAGGATGGCTTTCAATCGTTCGTGTCCATCGGCATTGTGCAGCCGGGCGAGCCGTATGCGTTTGACATGGGTGGCTTTGTGCCCTACCGGCGCAACGTGAAATACCTGAAGGCCAAAGAAGCGTCGATCCTGCCCCTGCTTGACGATTTCGAGTTTGTGGAAAACCGCAGCCGTTGGGGCTACAAGTTTCGCTTTGGGCTGTTCACCATCAGCGACCCTGACATGCGGCTGATTGCGCAGGCGATGGATGTGGATGCATCATTACTATTATTTAAGTAGCTGATTATGCATACTACACGGGGGCTACAGGTCGATTTGAGAACCTACAATCGCCTGCCGGCCCGGTTTTACGGATTTACGCCGCTTTCAACCACCCATCATCGCTTCTAAGCTCTTCTGACCGCTTGCGACCGCTTCTAACCGCTTCACCCCATTCCACCCCATGCGCCGTGCCGACCGCCTGTTTCACATCGTCCAGCTTATCCGGGGCCGGCGCCTCACCACGGCGGCGTTTCTGGCGGAGCGGCTTGAGGTGTCCGAGCGCACGGTTTACCGCGACGTGGCGGACCTGCAGCAGCAGGGCGTGCCGGTTGAGGGCGAAGCCGGTGTGGGCTACCGGCTGGGCGCGGGTTTTGAGCTGCCGCCGTTGATGTTCACGCAAGACGAAGCCAAGTCATTGGTGGCGGCTGTGCGGCTGGCGCAGGCCTGGCTGGATACTGCGTTGGCGCGCGAGGCTGAAAACGCGCTTGGCAAAATTCTGTCGGTATTGCCCGCAGGCGGGCGGGCTGCGGCAGAAAGCCTGGCGATGTACGCGCCGATGATCAGCATCGGCATGCTGTCGCAGCAGACCTCGCAAACCCTGCAAACCTCGCGGGAGGCGGTGCATGCGCGGCGCACATTGAGTTTTAGCTACCGCGACCTCGCGGGGCAGCAAAGCCAGCGTGTGGTGCGGCCGCTGGGCTGCTTCTTCTGGGGCAAGGTATGGACGCTGGCCGCGTGGTGCGAGTCGCGCCAGGACTTCCGCAACTTTCGCATTGACCGAATCGAGCAAGCCACGCTGCTGCCAGACCCTTTTCGCGACGAGCCCGACAAATCGCTGGCGCAGTTTTTGCGGCAGGCCAGCGCCCAGCTTGAAACCTAACCCGCCAGCGCCGCTTCAATGTCTTTCACCATGCTGGCCGGTGTGTCCGTCGGGGCATAGCGCTTCACCACCGCGCCGTCTTTGCCGACCAGAAATTTGGTGAAGTTCCACTTGATGGCCTTGCTGCCCAAGAGGCCGGGGGCCTCGGCGCAGAGCCACTGGTACAGCGGGTGCGCGCCCGCGCCGTTCACGTCAATTTTTTCCATCATCGGGAAGCTCACACCGTAATTGAGCTGGCAGAACTCGGCGATCTCGCCGTTTGACCCGGCGTCTTGCGCGCCAAACTGGTTGCACGGGAAGCCCAGCACCACCAGCCCCTTGCCGCCATAGGTTTTGTGAATCTCTTCCAGCCCGGCAAACTGCGGCGTGAAACCGCAGGCGCTGGCGGTATTGACAATCAGCAGCGGCTTGCCCTTGAACTGGTCAAGTTTCACGGGTTTGCCAGTGATGCTGGCGGCTGAAAAATCATAGACGGAAGACATGAAGGGCTCCAGTGAAAAACTGTATTGTGGCAATTTTCTACAGTTTCTGTGCCCCACTCAGCTTTGCCAAAGCTCTGTCAAATGTACCCAGTGGCAGGTGTCCGGCTTTGCGGGCAATTTCCAGAACCAGGCAGTCTGAGAAACCCAAACTCGGCTTCGTCTCAAAGTGGTCGAGTGCGGCGCTGACTGCATCTGCGTCCTGCATTACCAGGCTCTCGTGCGCCAGCATCAGCCGCAGGGCCGCAGCAACCTGAACGGGTGTGCGTGCATAGACCGAATCCAGCACCCAGACGCTCTCTGCCAGCACCAGATGGGAAACCCAGGCACCTTTGCCTGCAAACTGATCCGCCTGCCTGGCCTGCTTTTCATCATCCCGCACCAGCATGCGGACCAGCAGATTCGTGTCAACGGCGAGCATGGCGCAATTTGATGTGGTCACGAATCCCCTGCTTCAGTTGTGCCAGGGTTTTAGGTTTGGCCAGGGCGGCCTTGGCAGGCACCAGGGCAGCAAACAGCGCCTCGTGCACGGCTGCTGTGGAGTGGCGCACGGCCCGCTGCACGGTCACCTGTCCGTCTTCCTGTGTCCAGACCAGTGTCGAGCCGGGTGAGAGCGCCAGCGCCTGGCGAATGGCGGCGGGCACGGACACCTGCCCCTGCGAAGTGAGTTTGGATTGAACTTGCAACATGGCTGCATGATACCCGGCAAGCGAAATATTACCGGGGTAATGGAAATTCGTCCACCTACCCATGCCCCCTGATTACAGATCCTGCCGCCGTCGCACCGGCAGCACCGGCAGCACCGGCAGCACCGCCATCAGCGACGCCAGCAGAATCAGCGCGCCCCCCAGCAGCGTGCGGGTTGACAGCTCACCGGCGCCCAGCAGCACCGACGACACGCTGGCAAACACCACCTCCAGCAGCATGATGAGCGACGTGGCGCTGGCGCTCAGGCGCGCCGCGCCATATTGCAGTGCCAGGTTGCCGGCCAGAAATGAAAGGCTCAACACCAGCGCCACCACGACCCATGCCATGGCGGGCACAGGCGGCGGTGCCACCAGGCCCGCACCCATGCCCACGACGGCCGCCACAACGGCCAGGCTGCCACCGCCGCCAAACATCGCCAGCATGCGCGACGGCTCGGGCGTGTGGTTGAGCTTGCGCAGCAAAATGTTGGTCAGCGCGAAGCTGAAGCCGCCCATCAGCGCCAGCCAGTCGGCCAGGCTCTCGGGCACGGGCCAGTTCGCACTGGGTGTCTTGAGCACAATCACCACGCCAGCCAGCGCCAGGGCCAGGCGCAGCAGCGAGCCCGCAGTGGGCTTTTCGCCCAGCAACGGCCAGGCCAGCAGCACCACCCAGCCCGGCATCAGGTAAAACAGCAGCACCACGCGCACCACGTCGCCCACGGTGACGGCCCAGTTGAAGCCCACATTGGCCAGCCCCGAGGCCAGCACCAGCCACCACAAAGCCGGGTATTGAACCAGGCCACGCCACGCACCGGGCCGAAACACAGCCAGGCAGGCAATCGCAAAAATGTAGATGATGGCGGTCGCCCACATCGGGTGCAGGCCATTGCTTTGCAGCGTGCGAAACGGCCACCAGGAAACGCCCCACACCAGCGCGTTGAGGGCCAGCGCCAGCGCGGGCAGATAGACGGTTTCCCGGGGCAATTGCGTTTCCAGTTCAGTGCGGCAAGGCGGAGCAACAACGTATCGTGCTGGACTGGGAACGCAATCAACCGTGCGAATTGTCATTTCTTGCGATGTCCAGCAGGTGCTCCACCTCGGCCCTGTGCTTCACGCAATTGCTTTTATGCCAGCGGTAAATCACGAACATCACACCCGCCACCACCAGGCCAAATCCCGTGATGGCACCAAAGGCAGACAAGCCCATGCCGGCCGACAGGCTGTAGGCGGTGCCCAGCACCAGAATTGAAAAATTTTCATTGAAGTTCTGCACCGCAATCGAGCGGCCGGCGCCCATCAAATTGTGGCCCCGGTGCTGCAGCAGCGCGTTCATCGGCACCACCATAAAGCCGCCCAAAGCGCCCAGCAAAATCAGGAAGGGCGCTGCTACCCAGACGTTGTCGATAAAGATCAGCGCGATCACCGCGCCACCCATCGCAATGCCCAGCGGGATGACGCGCG
>JAYVNK010000187.1:0-5068 GCA_043758475.1 Comamonadaceae bacterium
CGCTCAGAGTCAATCGTGCCAATAAGGAGTGGAACGGCTACTGGGCTACGAACTTACGGTACGCAGCTTGATACGCACACCACTTTTAATCGCACCCGGGTACACCCGTGCCTGCCAGCAAGATGGCAAGCAATCCCATTTTTGAGCCCAGCCGCAGCAGCAGAATCCGCAGTTGGACGACAAAACGAAAGTCGATCAGCACGATTCGCTTTGTGGAGGCCGGTGGACTGCGTTACAGCAGCCCTCTGTGCCGCGCTTCAAACACCGCCTCGCCGCGCGAGTTGACTTCCAGTTTGCGGTAGACGCGGCGAAGGTAGCCGGTGACGGTGTGCCACGTGATGCCCAGCACTTGCGCAATTTCATCGTAGGTCAAGCCCTTTTCGATCAGGCGAAGCACCTCATGCTCGCGCTCGCTCAGGGGGTTTTCAGACCTTCCATTGAGGCCTCCGACAGGTGACGATGGAGAATGGTTTGAGCCGTTGCCGGTCTTGAAGTGCTGCAACATGCGCCGCGCCACGCTGGGGCTGATGGGCGAACCACCTGCCACGAGTTGCGCGATATGCAGCGCGATTTCGCCGGGCGGCGTGTCTTTGAGCAGGTAGCCCACGGCACCCGCTGCAAAACTGCTGACAATGTGCTCGTCGTCCCCAAACATCGTCACCACCATGCACGATGCGCCCGGTTGGTTGGCCACTACCCAGCGGATGAACTCGCGCCCATCGGCATCGGGCAGCCCCAAGTCCACCAGGTAAACCTGCGCTGAGCTGGATTGGGCAAGCGCCTTGGCCTGCTGCACGGTTTGGGCGCTGAAGGCTAGCGTCAGTCCGGGGTCTGAGAGCACGGCGGATTCGAACATCCGGCGCACGTGCGCTTCGTCTTCCAGAATGGCCACGCTGATGGGCAGCACAGCGCTGTTTGTGGGCCGGGGCGCTGGGGCGGACGCTGGCAGGGTCAAAGTCATCAGACCTTGAGATTAGCGCCAAGATTGGCACAGCGCAAGGCTTGGTTGCAGATGTTGGCCCAATCCGCGCCCCCAATTTTGGGGCCGACGTGGCCTGCGAGGCCGGTTATGGGCTCAAGTGGTGTTTGTACGCTGCCTTGACACGTCCCATCGCCTCCAGCGTCAGCCGGTTGCCATACTGGCTCACTACCTGCCCAGCCGCCTGGTTGGCCAGCCAGGCCGCTTGAGTGTGGCTATGGCCCTGCGTGGCGGCGTATAAAAAGGCACCGGCAAACATGTCGCCTGCGCCGTTGGTGTCGATTGCTTTGACGTTGGCGGCGGGCACTGCGGTTTGCTGCCCGCCTTCC
This sequence comes from Comamonadaceae bacterium, assembly GCA_043758475.1. Classification (GTDB taxonomy): domain Bacteria; phylum Pseudomonadota; class Gammaproteobacteria; order Burkholderiales; family Burkholderiaceae_C; genus JANYCG01. Next base: position 1,309 of record JAYVNK010000187.1, read on the forward strand.
AGCACGAGGCAGCCCTTGGCGCTGCGGGTAAGGCAGACGACCCGTGCGCGGGCGCTCAACTGCTCACAGATGGCTTGCAAGTCTTGGGTGCCGCACCAGGTCTGGGCCTCTTCTTCGTTGGCAAAAAGATAGTCCAGCCCCCCGTGTTCGCTTTGGCCCACCATCGCTTCGAGGCCGGGGCGGCAAAAGTTGATCATGCTCATGTCGCTCAGCGTGGTGGCGAGTTTGACACCTGCTGCTTTGGCAATTTGACGGCCCTGCAGCGCAGCAGCGAGTCCATTGGGCTGCGCAGCAAGATAGCCTTCCATGTAGTAAATCTTGGCAGCGGCGATGGCTTTGGCGTTCAGTGCCGTGGCATCCAGGTCGGCTGTGGCACCCAAGTAGGTGCTCATGCTGCGCTCGGCGTCGGGCGTGACCATCACCATGCATTGGCCGGTTGGGCTGGCGCTGCCAGCTGCTGACAGGCTTGCTGCCGTCAGGTTGCTATCTACGCCATTGCCACGCAGATCATCAGCGTAAAAGGCCCCCAGCCCGTCGTTGGAAACGCAACATGAGTAAAACCCGCGACCGCCCAGTTGAGCCAGCGCCACCACCGTATTGCCGGCCGATCCACCGCCGCTTTTGCGCGAGTGCACGCCTTGTACCTGCGACAGAAGATCAGCCCGCCGGGCCGCGTCAATCAGGGTCATGTGGCGTTTTTCAACCTTCATGGCATGAAGCTGCGCGTCGGTGACTTCGTATTCGGAGTCCACAAGGGCGTTTCCAATGGCGTAGAGGTCGTACTGGTTGTGAGCGAAAACTTGGGTGGTCATGGACGGTTCAGTTGCGGGAAAGACTTGAAGTGACGCAGTGTATCGGGCTTGCTGTCGGATTCCTGCAAATCGCTAATCGCTAACCGCAAGCCGCGTACCGCGCCAGATGATGGTCGGCATCACCGAAGCGCTGGGCGAGCACCGTCAGGCGGCGGAAGGTATGGGATATTTTCAGTTCCTCGGTCATGCCCATGCCACCGTGCAGTTGCACAGACTCCTGGCTGATAAGTTGCGCTGCATCGGCGATGAAAATCCTGGCGGCTGAGACGGCTTTCTTGCGCGCATTGACGATGGGTTCATCGTTGGCCGGATCGTTGTTTTTTGCCGCTGCATCCACCTTGCAGGCCACCATGATCGCCATGGAGCGGCTTTGCTCTGCTGCCATGTACATGTCCACCATGCGGTGCTGAAGCACCTGGAAAGCGCCAATCGGCGCACCAAACTGTTTGCGGGTTTTGAGGTACTCCAGCGTGGCATCACAGGCGTATTTCATGGCGCCCACGGCTTCGGAGCAGAGCAGGGCGGTGGCGAAATCGATGGCTTCTTCGATGGCTTGAAGCGAGTTTCCGTCGGTGCCCAGCATCGCATCGGTCGTCAACAGTACGTCGGAGAAAACCACGTCGCCCGCGCGCTGGCCGTCTACCGTGCGGTAGGGGTTGATGCGCACGCCGGGCGTTTTGCTTTCGACCAAAAACAAACCCGTGCCGCTCGCCGTATTGGCAGAGACGACAAAGCAATCGGCGAGCGGTGCGCCCATCACGACGATCTTTTCACCGTTCAACGTCCAGCCGGTGGTGGACTGGGTCGCTGTGGTCGTGGCTGCGTCGAGCGCATAGCGACGCCCGCGTTCCAGATACGCAAAGGTGGCTTTGCGGCTGCCGTCAAGCAGTGCAGGCAGATGGGCCTCGCGCTGCGCAGCTGTGCCGCAGTGCGCTATCAGCCGCGAACCCAAGGCGATATGGTCCAACAGCGGCTCTACCACGAGTGATTAGCCAAAGGCTTCCATCGCGGCCATCATGTCCACTGCGCCGCCGCCGAAACCGCCTGCAACGGTGGCAAATGGAATGGCGGTCAGCCCCATTTCTGACAGCATCGCCCAGGCGGGTTGACTGAACCCTGCGGGCGAGGCAATGACTTTTTTGCGCGCTTCAAAATCGTAGGTGCTGGCGAGGTACTTGCGTACCGAATCCGCCAGCAGTTGCTGCTCTTCGTTAAGTTCAAAACCCATGTTCTTCCCTACAAACCTAATGTCATCTTGGCGATGATGTTGCGCTGAATCTCGTTGGAGCCCGCGTAAATGCTGGCTTTGCGGTAGTTGTAATAGCGTGGCGACATGCGGGCGTTGTAGGCATCCACCGCGCCGCCTTCAACTGCCACAAACGGCTGGGCATTGGGGCCTACGGCCTGCATCATCAGCTCAGTGATGCGCTGCTGCACCTCGGTGCCCTTGATCTTGAGCATCGACACATCGGCCCCTGGCGGCTGGCCGGTTGTGCGCATTTTGTCCAGAAAACGGCGGGCCGTGAGTTCCAGCGCGTCCAGGTCAATCTCTGCGCGGGAGATGCGGTCGCGAAAACGGGTGTCGTGCATCAAGGAATGGCCGTCTACGGATTCGCGCGCGGCCAGCGCCTGCAAGGCGGCCATCTCTCGGCGCAGGCCACCGGTTCGTGCGCTGCCCATGCGTTCATGGCCCAGCAGGTATTTGGCCACCGTCCAGCCCTTGTTTTCTTCAAACACCAGGTTTTCAACCGGCACCTTGACGTCTTCAAAAAAAATTTCATTCACCTCGTGCGCGCCATCCATCAGGATCAGTGGGCGCACGGTGATGCCGGGGGTTTTCATGTCGATTAGCAAAAAGCTGATGCCTTCTTGCCGTTTCTCGGATGTGGAATCGGTTCGTACCAGGCAAAAAATCCAGTCGCCAAAGTGCCCCAGCGTGGTCCAGATTTTTTGGCCGTTGACGAGGTAATGGTCGCCTTGGCGGTCCGCACGGGTTTTGAGCGATGCAAGGTCTGAGCCCGAGCCCGGCTCTGAATAGCCTTGAACCCAGAAGTCATCGCCTTCGCGGATGCGCGGCAAAAAGCGCTGCTTCTGCTCGGGCGTGCCAAAGCGCATCAACACCGCGGCGCACATCAGCGGGCCAAAGGGGGCGATGCCCGGCGCGCCAGCCAGGCCGAACTCTTCATCAAAAATATAGCGCTGGGTGTTGTCCCACCCCGTGCCGCCCCATTCGACAGGCCAATGCGGCACGGCCCAGCCCTTGGCTGCCAAAATTTTGTGCCAGCGGATCATGTCTGCCCGCGTGATCTCCTGGTATTGCGTGACCTTGGTACGCAAGTCGGCAGGCAAGTTGCCAGCCAGCCAGGCGCGCACCTCGTCTCGAAACGCCAGCTCTGACGGGGAATAGTTCATGTCCATGTCGTTAACTCAAAACGTCTGGCCAATTTCAGGAAAAAACTTCAAACAGGCCTGCAGCACCCATCCCGCCGCCCACGCACATGGATACCACCACATGCTTCGCCTTGCGCCTGCGGCCCTCAAGCAAAATGTGGCCGGACAGTCGCGCGCCGGTCATGCCAAACGGATGGCCGATGGCAATGGAGCCGCCGTTCACGTTGTATTTGGCTGGGTCAATGCCGAGCTTGTCGCGGCTGTAGAGGCATTGGCTGGCAAAAGCTTCGTTCAACTCCCACAGGTCAATGTCATCGATCTTCAGGCCATGGCGCTGCAGCAGGCGCGGAATGGCAAAGACCGGGCCAATGCCCATTTCGTCCGGCTGGCAGCCTGCCACGGCCCAGCCCTTGAACGCGCCCAGTGGCTCCAGGCCACGCCGCTCAGCCTCTTTCGCTTCCATGAGTACCAGTGCGGCAGCACCGTCAGACAGTTGGCTGGCATTGCCCGCCGTGACGAATTTGCCCGGGCCTTTGACGGGCTCCAGCTTGGCCAGC
>JAYVNK010000188.1:0-5067 GCA_043758475.1 Comamonadaceae bacterium
GTGGTAGACCGTGCCGTCTGCGAGGGCCAGGATGGCCAGATTGGCGCTATGGTGGACGCTGGAGGCGGTTCCCTTGAGAGACAAAAGCACTGGGTTCTCCGAATGAATACGGTTCGCCCAAGCGTTTACAGGCATCTGCTTTTTAGGGCCGCGCTGTCAGCTGCTTTTGAGAGGGATTTGCTTGAACTTCGCTTGGGACGAGTAGGTTTGGAAAAGCTTCTGATTATATATTGCCCCCACGCTTGTCACTGCGTGTACTTCGCTGCCCCCCGAGGGGGCTAATTTCCCTTGGGGCGGCCCGGCGGGAAATTGCCGTTTAGCTTTTTACCCGCGTAATAGCACTGGCATGCAAACAGATCGCCGCCGCCGCCGCCACATTGAGCGATTCCTCACCCCCTGGCTGGCCGATGCGCACCGATAGCGCCGCCTGTGCCAGCAGCCCAGCGCACACGCCCTGCCCTTCGTGCCCCAGCGCCCAGGCGCATGGCGTGGGTACCCGCTGGTTTTGCAGAAGCTCACCCACGTGCGAGCTGGTGACGATGATGGGCACGGTCAATGCCTCCAGATCGTCCACGTCAAGCCCTTCAACCAGGTGCAAGCCAAAATGAGCCCCCATGCCAGCCCGCAGCACCTTGGGCGACCACAGCGCCGCCGTGCCTTTGAGCGCTATCACTTGTTGAATGCCAAACGCTGCCGCGCTGCGCAGGATGGAGCCCACATTGCCGGCATCTTGCACCCGGTCCAGAATGACCGTGCCGGATTGCGGTTGCACTTGCAGTCCGTGCGGCAAATCCATCACGAATGCCATGCTGGCGGGCGACTCCAGGCCGCTGATATGGTTGAAAAGAAGATCTGGTGTTACTATTATTTTAGTAGCTTCTTGTGCATATTCAACGGGGGCTAGAGGCCAAAATGACTGTGAAAACACAGCAAAATACGGTTTTTGCCCCCGTTTGAGCGCTGCACGGCACAGGTGGTCGCCTTCCAGCCACACACGCCCTTGTTTGCGGTAGGCCGTGCTGTCGTTGGCCAGCTTGTGCAATTCCTTCAGGAGCGGGTTGTCACGCGACGTAATGTGGGTGGCTGATGATGCGCGCATCGCCGTCTTGGCCGTATGTGGATTCGCCGTCGCTGGCCGATCTGTCGTCAGCCGATCCGCCCTTGGCCCATCCGTCATGAAACCACCGCCACCCGCAACTTCACGCCAACCTCACTTACCGGCCTGAACGTCATGCGGTGCTGGGGGCACGCGCCATGCTCGCGCAGCGCCGCCATGTGCGCCAGTGTGCCGTAGCCCTTGTGGCTGGCAAACCCATACTGGGGGTATTGCAGGTGCTGCTCGGCACACCAGCGGTCGCGGTGCACCTTGGCCAGGATCGACGCTGCCGAGATCGCAGGGACCAGCGCATCACCTTTGACAATGGCCTCTGCCAGCATCTCCAGCACGGGTATGCGGTTGCCATCGACCAACACCAGCTTGGGCTTGAGACGCAGGCCTTCGACGGCACGGCGCATGGCCAGCAGGGTGGCCTGCAGGATGTTGAGCCGGTCAATTTCTTCGACGCTGGCCTCTGCAATCGAGCAGCAGAGCGCTTTGGCGCGGATCTCGTCAAACAGCCTTTCACGGCGCAGCGCGGTGAGTTTCTTGGAATCGGCCAGGCCTTGGATGGGATTTCTCGCGTCCAAAATCACCGCAGCCGCCACCACCGGCCCGGCCAATGGCCCACGCCCGGCTTCGTCCACACCCGCCATCAGGCCCCATGTGTCCCAAGTGAGCGAGGCCTGGCTAGCTTCCAAGAACTTTTTGGATCGCATCGGTGGCAAGTTTTGGCGTGTCGCGCTGCAGCTCGGCATGCAGCGCGGTGAATATTTGCTGTAAGGCGGTTATTTTCGCAGGTGCGGTTGTGTAAGCATCCAGCCAGGCCAACACGGCACCGGCCAAGGCTTGGGGCGTCGCCGCGTCCTGCAAGAACTCTGGCACCACGAAGTCCTGGCACAAGATGTTGGGCAGGCCCACCCAAGGCTGCAATTTTTTTCGCCGCATGATCTGCCATGACAGCCAGTGCATGTTGTAGGCAATCACCATGGGCCGCTTGAACAGCGCCGCCTCCAGGGTGGCGGTGCCACTGGCGATCAGGGTGACATCGCAGGCGGCCAAGGCGGTGTGGGACTGGCCTGTGAGAATCTGCACCTGGCCCAGCACACCCGCCTGTCTGGCCGCAAGCTCAATGGCCGGGCGCAATGCCGGAATTGCAGGTACTATTATTTTTATAGCTGACTGTGCATTCTGCATAAGGGCGACAGCCTGAAAAAACATTAAAGCCAGGTATTTGATCTCGGACTCGCGGCTGCCAGGCAAAACAGCGACCACCTGATCGTCATCACGCAAGCCAAGCTTCGCGCGCGCTGCGGCCTTGTCGGGTTGCATCGGGATGACGTTGGCCAGCGGATGCCCCACGTAGGTGGCGGCAATGCCATGCCGGGCCAGCAATGCCACCTCAAACGGGAAAACGCACAGCACGTGGTCCACGCTTTGACGGATCTTTTCTACCCGCTCGGCCCGCCAAGCCCAGATGGACGGGCTGATGAAATGCACGGTTTTAATGCCTGCGGCTTTCAGGTCACGCTCCAGGTCCAGATTGAAATCAGGCGCATCGACGCCAATGAAAACGTCGGGGGGGGTGGCCAAAAGCCGTGTCTTGAGCTGCTTGCGGATGCCGACAATCTCGCGGTAGTGCCGCAGCACCTCCACGTACCCGCGAACCGACAGTTTTTCGCTGGGCCACCAGGCCTGAAAGCCACGCTGCGTCATCTGCGGGCCGCCGATGCCCAACGACTGCAAGTGGGGCCAGCGCGTCTTCATTCCATCCAGCAGCAGGGCCGCCAGCAGGTCGCCTGAGGCCTCGCCTGCGACCATACTGACCCCCTTGCGGCCCAAGCTGGCCGCTTGCTCAGGGCTTGCCATTGCATGTGCTGCGCTGCCCCCCGAGGGGGCCATCGCGCATAAGGGCGGCCCAGCGGCGCTCAACTTGGCGCTCATGCACCAACAATCAGCGAACGATGCCGCACTGCGGCGAAGTGCCAGCCAGAAACGTGAGCATCATGTTCACATCCGGCGCAGCTTCAGCGTGTGTTTGTGCCAGGCCTGCAATCTGAACCTTGGCCTGCTCCAGCGTGAGGCCGTCGCGGTACAACGCCCTGTGCATGGCCTTGACTGCGGCAATGCGGTCCGCAGAAAAGCCGCGCCGGCGCAGGCCTTCGAAGTTCATGGAGCGCGCTGCGGCAGGCTGGCCCTGGCACATCACAAACGGCGGCAGATCGGCAAAAAGCAGCGAGCACATGGCCGTCATGCTGTGGGCGCCCAGCCGCACAAACTGGTGCACCACGGTAAAGCCGCCCAGAATCACCCAGTCGTCCACCTGCACGTGCCCGGCCAGTTGCGAGTTGTTGGCAAAAATGGTGTTGTTGCCCACGACGCAGTCATGCGCCAGGTGCACGTAGGCCATGAGCCAGTTATCGTCCCCAACGCGGGTCACGCCACTGGCACCGGGCGATCCGATGTTGAAGGTACAAAACTCGCGGATGGTGTTGCGGTCCCCGATGACCAGCTCGCACGGTTCACCCGCATATTTCTTGTCTTGCGGAATGGCACCGAGCGAGTTGAACTGGAAAATGCGGTTGTCGCGCCCGATGCTGGTGTGGCCTTCAATGACGCAGTGCGGGCCAATAGTGGTGCCCGAAGCCACCTTCACATGCGGGCCAATGACGGTATACGGCCCCACGCTGACCGAAGCGTCCAGATCGGCGTGTGGGTCTACCACTGCGGTGGCGTGAATCGCTGTCACGGGCAAAACTATTTGATGGCGCGCATGGCGCAAGTCAACTCGGCTTCTACTGCCAGCTCTTGCCCGACCATGGCGCGCGCCTTGAATTTGAAAATGCCGGCCTTCATGCGAAGCAACTCGACCTCCAGCACTAGCTGGTCGCCTGGTTCTACGGGGCGCTTGAAACGCGCGCCGTCAATCCCGGCAAAGTAGTAAACCATCTGATCATTCGGCGTGGTGTCCAGCGCATCAAACGCCAGCAGCGCCGCAGCCTGGGCCAGGGCTTCGAGCATCAGCACGCCGGGCATCACGGGGCGGTGCGGGAAATGCCCTTCAAAAAATGGCTCGTTGATGCTGACGTTTTTCAGCGCCTTGATGCTTTTTCCCTTGTCAATTTCCAGCACCCGGTCCACCAGTAAAAAAGGGTAGCGGTGCGGCAACTGCTTGAGGATTTTGTGGATGTCCATCATGGTGTCGTCAATTTTTTCAATGTGTTTTCCAGCACCCTGATCCGGTCGCGCAAACTGTGCAGTTGCTTGAGCGAGGCGGCGTTTTTTTCCCAGGCCGCATTGTCGTCGATGGGGAAGATGCCGCTGTACTGGCCCGGCTTGGAGATGGACCGCATCACTACCGAAGCGGCAGACACATGCACGTGGTCTGCAATGCTCAGGTGCCCCAGCACCACAGCGCCGCCGCCCACCGTGCAGTGGGCGCCAATGGTCGCGCTGCCCGCCACGCCCACGCATCCCGCCAGCGCAGTGTGCCTGCCAATGCGCACGTTGTGGCCGATCTGGACCAGGTTGTCGAGCTTTGTGCCATCTTCGATCACGGTGTCCTGCAACGCGCCGCGGTCAATGCAGGTGTTGGCGCCGATTTCGACATCATTGCCAACGCGCACGGCGCCCAGTTGCTCGATTTTTTCCCAAGTGCCGGCGTTGGGCGCAAAGCCAAATCCATCCGCGCCTATCACCACGCCAGAATGAACAATGCAGCGTTCCCCCACCGAGCAGTCCTCGCCCACCGTAACCCTGGATTTGAGGACGGTGCCTGCGCCAATGCACGCGCCCCGCTCCACCACGCAAAGCGGGCCAATGAAAGCGTCCGGGTGGATCGATGCCGTTGCATCTACGACAGCACTCGGATGGATTCGAGGCGGTTGTGCACCGGCTTGCGGGGCAATGGGATGTTGCAGCTTCCAAAATTGCGTCAGCCGGGCAAAGTACAAATAGGGATCGTCGGCCAC
>JAYVNK010000189.1:0-5062 GCA_043758475.1 Comamonadaceae bacterium
AGATCATGGAATGCACGGGCGGGGCCTGCGAGTACAAGCTGGCGGGCAGCGATGCTTGGGTTAAGTCATCACCCGGTGGAAAATTCAACATTCCCGGCAACTCCAAGTTCGACATACGCGTTACCGAGCCGTATCACTACATCTGCCACTTCGGCTAAAAAGCCAATGCGAATCCGTGATGCGTCGTTGCAGCTCAAAGAAAATCCTCACGCACCCAAAGTGCGCTGCGGTTTTCTGCGAGCACCCGTGCCTGGCCTGACAGATTCTCGCTACGCTTTCACAAAAACCACCACCATGGCCACCATCCTCCAACACCTGCCCAAGGGCGAAAAAGTCGGCATCGCTTTCTCAGGCGGGCTCGACACCAGCGCCGCGCTGCACTGGATGAAACAGAAGGGCGCGATCCCTTACGCTTACACCGCCAATTTGGGCCAGCCAGACGAGCCTGATTACGACGAAATCCCGCGCAAAGCGATGGAATACGGCGCCGAAAAGGCGCGCTTGATAGACTGCCGCACCCAGCTCGCCACCGAGGGCATTGCCGCGCTGCAGGCCGGGGCGTTTCACATCAGCACCGCCGGCGTGACCTACTTCAACACCACGCCGCTCGGCCGCGCGGTCACCGGCACGATGCTGGTGGCGGCGATGAAGGAAGACGACGTCAACATCTGGGGCGATGGCAGCACTTTCAAGGGCAATGACATCGAGCGCTTCTACCGCTACGGCCTGCTGACCAATCCTGATTTGAAAATCTACAAGCCCTGGCTTGACCAGCTTTTCATTGACGAACTGGGTGGCCGCGCCGAGATGTCGGCCTTCATGACCGCCGCCGGGTTTGGCTACAAGATGAGTGCCGAGAAGGCCTACTCCACCGACAGCAACATGCTGGGTGCCACGCACGAGGCCAAAGACCTGGAGCACCTGAACAGCGGCATGAAAATCGTCAACCCCATCATGGGCGTGGCGTTCTGGAAGGATGAAGTCGCCGTCAAGACCGAGCAAGTCTCGGTCCGATTTGAAGAAGGCCAGCCGGTTGCGCTGAACGGCAACACATTTCCGAGTCTGGTCGATTTGATCCTGGAAGCCAACCGCATCGGCGGACGCCATGGCCTGGGTATGAGCGACCAGATTGAAAACCGCATCATTGAAGCCAAGAGCCGCGGCATCTACGAAGCGCCGGGCTTGGCTTTGCTTTTCATAGCCTATGAGCGTTTGGTGACAGGCATCCACAACGAAGATACGATTGAACAGTACCGCGACAATGGCCGCAAACTCGGCCGCCTGCTGTACCAGGGCCGCTGGTTTGACAGCCAGGCCATCATGCTGCGCGAAACCGCCCAGCGCTGGGTCGCCAAGGCCATCACCGGCACCGTGACGCTGGAGCTGCGCCGTGGCAACGACTATTCGCTGCTCAACACCGAGTCCGCCAACCTGACCTACAAGCCCGAGCGCCTGACGATGGAAAAGGGTGAACTCAGCTTTACGCCGCTGGACCGGATTGGGCAGCTGACGATGCGGAATCTGGACATTGTGGACACGCGCGAGAAGCTGGAGATTTATGCCAAGGCGGGGTTGCTGTCGCTCGGCGTGGGCGCTGCGCTGGCGAGTTTGGGGCGTGAGGCTGCATCGCTCAAGAAATAGATTACTATATATATAGTAGCTAGTTATTCATGCAGGACAAGGGCCTCAGGCCGATTGTTTTGGAAATTTAAGACTAAATCTCAGAATGACTAAACTGCTTTGAAGACACTCACCTTAGGCGGCTACGGCAACTTTGGCGCAAGAATCGCCCGGGCATTGGCTCCGCAATTTGGATCGCAACTCTTGATTGGTGGGCGTGACGCGCAGCGGGCGGAGTCGCTGGCCAAAGCGCTGGGCCATGGTGTGCGGGGTGTCGGGATCGACTTGTCCAAGCCTGGATTTTCCAAGACGTTGACTAGCTTGGGCATTGAACTTCTGATTCACACTGCCGGGCCATTTCAAGAGCAAGGCTATGCGGTCGCCAGAGCGGCCGCAGCGGCAGGCGCGCATTACATCGATCTTTCGGATGGTCGGCGGTTTGTGTGTGATTTTCCGGAGGCCTTGAACGCGGCGTTCGCGGCGGCCGGACGCACCGCAGTCAGCGGCGCAAGCACGGTGCCCTCCCTGTCATCCGCCGTAGTGGACTATTTGTGCGCGGGTTGGCAACACATCGACACCATCGACATCTGCATCGCACCGGCCCAATCCGCGCCAAGGGGCAAGGCGACCATCGCCGGCGTATTGAGCTACTGCGGCGCACCGATCAGCGTTTGGAGCGATGGTCAGTGGCAAGCCCGGCTGGGCTGGGCCAGACCTGAACGTGTTGAGTTTGCGCGCCTGAAACCGCGTTTGGGCGCGCTTTGCGACATACCAGATCTGGAGCTTTTCCCGCAGCGCTATGCCGCTCGCCAGCGGGTCATGTTCCGGGCCGCCCTGGAAGTCGGATTCACCCAGCGCGCATTTGCACTCCTGGCCGGGTTGCGCGGCCAGGGCTTGCTGCCCAACCCCGCAAAGCTTGCAGGCATTCTCAATTTCGGTGCCGGGGCCTGTGATTTTTTGGGGACGGCTGTGGGCGGCATGGTGGTGCGGGCAGGCGGTGTGGACAGTGCAGGCAAGCTGCGCAAACGCGCTTGGCACATCCAGGCCGGTGACAACCATGGCCCGGAAATCCCCTGCCTGGCAGCCATTCTTCTGGCGCAGCGCATGGCTCAGGGTGAGTTGTTACCAGCGGGCGCATTTGTCTGCGCGGGAATGCTGGCACTGAGCGAATTTGAGCCCGAGTTCAAACGCTGGCAGATGGTCACCGATGTGGTTGAAGAGGAAATCGCATTTGGCACACAGACGTCTTGAGTTTGCAATGCCGGCCAGCGAGGCCGTGGTGTTCGACGCCTTTCACTACCATTTCTGGCGCATGCGCTGGGATTCGCTGGTGAGCGCCACCCATGTGCTGGGCGGCGCGCCTTGCCCCTCTGTGGGCGTGGTGACAGAGAACGCTGGCGCGGGGGCCTTGCGGGGCCTGTCGATGCGCACCCGCTTTATCTCCTATGACCGGCCACGTGTGGCCGCAGCCACCATGGTGGACAGGTCGTTTCCCTTTACCCGCTGGGCAGCCTCCATGCGGCACCGTTCCACCGGGCCGAACAAGTCAGTCCTTGTGTATGTCTACAGTTTTGACGTGGGACCGTCCTGGCTTGCCTGGCTGCTAGGGCCGATAGTGGATGGTGTTTTCTATTGGCAGACGCGCAGACGGTTTGGCCGACTCCAGGGTTTTTTATCCGATCATGCCGCAGAGGTTGAAGAGTGGCAGCGCAATCAGCAACCCATTGACTGTGGCAGGTCCCCAGCGTGAGTCATCTTCCGTGATCAAACCGCAAGACCGCACGCTACTGCGCTATAGCCTTGTCGTGGTGTGGCTCGCGACCGCAGCCACAAGTGTTTGGGAGTTACATGGCCAAAGCCACACGCTGCTGGTTGCTGGCGGCATGTCCGATCCGGCCTGGATCGCAACCCTGACTTTGGGCGGAGCAATGGTTGACCTGATTTTGGGCATCGTTCTGTTGTTCAAGCCTGTGCGGGCCAGCTACCTGACCGCGTTGGGCACGATGCTCGTGATGACGGCGATTGCGACAGTTTTTTCCCCCGCGTTATGGCTGCATCCTTTAGGGCCGCTCCTGAAGAATATTCCCATAGCAGCGGCCTTGTGCATACTGGCTGGAGCTCAACCATGAACTTGTACTTGACCGTGAAGTGGATTCACGTTCTGTCCAGCGTCCTGATGGTGGGCACAGGCTTTGGTTCAGCGTACTTCCTGTTTTTTGTCAACCGCAGCCGGGACATTGCCACACAAGCGCACGTCAGCCGACTTGTCGTTCGCGCTGACCTGTGGTTTACGACGCCCACCATCTTCATTCAGCCCATTTCCGGCATCATCCTGGCTGATCTTGCAGGTTTTCCGCTGTCTTCCGGCTGGATCATGTGGACCCTTGTGTTGTTCTTTTTCGCTGGCGCCTGCTGGCTCCCCGTAGTTTGGCTGCAACTCAAGATGGCGGCTATCGCAAACAATTGTCTTACCAAAGGTACCGCATTGCCAGGGATCTACTGGACTTATGCCCGCCGCTGGGAATTGCTTGGCTATCCGGCGTTTATTGCAATGCTGGTCATTTTTTATCTCATGGTGGCAAAGCCACCTCTGTGAATTCCAGGGAGCCCAGGCCAAACGTGTCCCGCGGGGTCCGCGCATGAAAGTTTCGAGAGCGGAAAGCATACCCATCCCGCCTTGGTTCCCCTGGCCACGCCATTGCCCGCCCGCACCGATCTTCCTATACTGACAGCTTCATTCAAACCAATCGGCAGTGCAAGGCCAATTGGGAAAAGGCTGCATCATGTCAATCCGGATTCAGATGATTCTTCTCAGTGCCCTTGTGGCAAGCGCGCCGTTGACAGCACCGGCCCAGGACGGATTCGGGGCTGGAGCCCAGACGCGGCAGCAGGCTGGGCAACCAGCCGCACCGCCGCCAGGACGGGGCGGCAACGCCAATCTCGATCCGATGGCGCAGATGGAGCGGCAAGACCTGGGCGTGCCGCCAACCCAACAGCTCCACACGGGTGCGATGCACGGGCCGACGCCTTCCACCATCCCCGGCGGGCAGGTGGTCACTACCAAGGGCCTCATTGGGCTTGTGCAGGGGCAGCAGGCACCTTACATCCTGTTTGATGTGCTGGGCCAGCCAGAGACTTTGCCCAATGCCGTACCTGCGGCCTGGATGTCACAGCCAGACACCTTCACCGACACGGTGCAGCAGCAGGCGGCTCAGATGCTCGCGCAGCGCACGCAGGGCCGCAAGGATGTAGCGCTGGTGTTCTATTGCCTGTCGCGTGAATGCTGGATGTCGTACAACGCGGCGCTGCGGGCCATCAACGCGGGCTACACGAATGTGCTGTGGTACCGCGGCGGCATAGAGGCCTGGAAAATGGCCGGGCAGCCCACGCAGCAAGGCAATGTGGGCCAAGGGTCGCAGCAAGGGCAGCAAGGGTCACAAGG